>JBILDP010000248.1:0-3008 GCA_044352535.1 Prochlorococcaceae cyanobacterium | reverse complement strand
ATCAACAAAAGGGCGTGTGCCGATACCAACGGTGAGATGAGGATGGTAGTGGATGCCGGTGCGGGATCTCATGAAGTTGTTGACATAGTCAATGGTGGGCTGGCCGATGGCTGCGCCGTCGGGGCGCGATGCGAAGGCGTCGGATGTGCCCGACTCCCATGAGAAGGGAGCAACGGCATCGATGATGTCCTGTTGAAGGCGACGCAGATCGTCGGTTGGTTCGATCACGATTCCCACCAAGCCGAGGTTCTCGTGCGCTAGATCGTAAAAGCTTGTTGCCTTGCTTTGCCAGTTCATCGGCTCCGCTATGCGCAGCACTGCAGTGACCGCATGGGCGACCTTGTCGAGGTCGACCAATTTCACAAAGCACTGGAGGATCGTGACGTGGGGCACGTGGTTGGCATCGAGGGCGAATCCGTCTGGATAGTTCTCTCGCAACCGGGCATTCACGGCCTGCGCCTTCTCCACAGTGACGGCATCGGGATCCAGAAGTACGTTGATGGCGATGGAGGACATAGGGGTACTTATTTATGGAAGCATAGGGTGGGCGTAGGTAATGCTCACCCAAACAACGCGGCCAAACCGCTGTGGTGGTGCGCTCCCACGCCGATGCGAGCGCCAGCGACTGGGGCTACATCAGGCAGCTCGGCCATCCCGTACAGGCCTGCCACCTCTGGCTGCTCACCCGCACCCCCAGTACAGCTGACGAGTGGCCCCAGGGCGAGAGACAGACCAGCAGCATCATGGAGTTCGACAGTTCCCTTCCCGAGAGATACGTCAACAACAGCAGCTATGGTGCGATTCTGATCATCGCCCAGGACACCACAGCTGGCAGTGAATGCTTCTGCTGGACCCTCAATACCTACGGAGGCAATGAGGATCTGCACCGCGACTCCTGCCACCTACGCTGCAGGAGCCCAGCCAGCAGCGGCTGGTGCTCCCTTGCCGTCTTGCCCTCAGGCGGCCGGCCCCTGGGGGGACTGGGTACCGGAAACGAGAACGATGCCGTTGGCGCTGGGGTAAGCCAGGGCAACCCGATGGCTGGTCGTTCGCGTGAACTCAGCTTGAGCCGACCTCACGCTTGATGCCAAGTCCCTGGATGAACGGATCCAAGTGGTACCAGGCGACCATCAAAACCAATCACATTTTATCGAGGCAAAGCGGCGGCCACCTTCATTGTTGCGGACAGTGGAGCCCTGCTGACCTTCCTGGCGGACCGGGTATTGGTCCGCTGGCTGGCTGCCTAGCTGGACCGCAATCAGCAGGAATGCCAGCGCACCATCCGCTACGAAAGGCCCTGCAGGCCCTCAGGAGCAGCCGGCGTGAGCGCCGAGCCCGACTGCTCGCGATCCGCAAGGACGAACAGCAGCACCGATGGCTATTGCGGTAGTGCCGCCAGCTGGGGTTCAGCCCTGTGCGGGAGCTGGCCGAAGGTGTGATGGGTCTAACGCCCCAGCTGGTCTGGAGTGGCGCCGGTCTGCTGATGGAGGGTGAATGCGGCGAGGGCTTGCGCCCAGCGCCCGGCTCAGTCGCAACCCTCCACCGACACCCGATAGCTGAAGCCGATGGAACCAGGTAAGGAAGCAGACCCCACGCGCACGTTCACCTGGTTGGTGCGCCGGCCGGGAACGGCCGGGAACGCCCCGAACGTGCGGCGCTGCTTCGGTTTGAGGGTGATGTTTTCAGTGAACAGCCGGAACTCGGTGTTGTCGGTGAAGCGCAGAAACGCCGTTACGGGAAACACGGCCTGTTCGCTGGAGGCCGACTGAAGATGGATGCGGTAGCTGGCGAACGACCGGTTGACCGCGAAGTCGGTGTTCCAGTTGCTGCGGGTAATCACGCCGCCAGGGGGGCTGATGCGCTTCTCCACCACGGGCTGGCCGCCGCCGCCGACAGGCATCAGGAATGTGCAGCTGGCCTGGGCCGCACCAGCGCCGGCCGTGAGCACGAGGCCGGCAGCGGTGAGCAGGGCCGAGAGAGTTTGCATCAATGGTTGTGGCTTGGTGTTGACATCCAGAACTCTACTCGGCTTGTCAGAATGTACTGGAGGCCTGGATTCTGAAGGCCTTGATCATCCAAACTATTGTTGGATGTCCAGGGAACTGGAGCTTGAGACTTGAACTCTATGATCAGCCGGTCTGCAGCACTCCCCAACATTTGTCAGATCCATGACGACCAGATCCTTTGGTGCCAGGCCATTAGCGGAACTACTGCACGGTGGCCCCGTCCTCATCGATGAAGTGGAACGGGTGCGGGACACGTTGATTTTCGAAGGGATCGGATTATGGCCAAAGATCTTAAAGTTCTTTGTGTTGTTGGTGCTGGCGTCCTGTATCGCCACGTATGGGCTGCTAGGGGATTCGGTGGCCGTGGTGATCGGGGCGATGATCGTGGCGCCGCTGATGCTGCCGATCATGGGGCTTGCGTTCAGCGTCAGCGTGGGTGACCGCAGGGCGATCCGCAGCACATTGAGCGTCAGCCTCGTGGGCATGGTCACGGCCGTGGCGGTGGGGTTCCTGCTGACCCTGCCAATCGCCCAGGTCACCAAGCCAGAGGCAATCCAGCAGGTGATGATGCGCACCGCGCCCCATCTACTCGACCTGATGGCGGCGTTGATGACGGGCCTGGCCGGAGCATTCGCGTTGGCCCGCAAGGATGTGTCCGACACGCTGCCTGGGGTAGCAATCGCTGTGTCTCTGGTGCCGCCCCTGGCCAATGCCGGGATCCTGTTCGCTCTCGCCGAACCCCGGCTGGCCTCGGGAAGTCTGCTGCTCTTCGGCACCAACTACGTGGCCATCCTGCTCACCGGCACCCTGGTGTTCGCACTGATGGGGTTCCGACAGGCCGCTGTTTCGCCGTTCGATCCGCGGGCGCGGCGCCGAGCTGTGGTGATTGCCCTGGTGGCTCTGCTGGTCATTGCGATTCCCCTCTCGCTAACCACCAGTCGTCTGATCATCACCAACAAGATCGCCGTTCGCACCCATGGCCTTGCTGAGGAGTGGCTCAAG
>JBILDP010000247.1:0-3042 GCA_044352535.1 Prochlorococcaceae cyanobacterium | reverse complement strand
ATTCGCCTGGCACCACTGGAAGCCCCAGGTGCTCCACTGCCACGACTGGCATACCGGCATGATTCCGGTCTGGATGCATCAGGACCCGGAGATCAGCACGGTCTTCACCATTCACAACCTCAAATACCAGGGCCCCTGGCGCTGGAAGCTCGACCGGATGGCCTGGTGCCCCTGGTACATGCAGGGCGATCACACCATGGCGGCGGCGCTGCTCTACGCCGATCGGGTGAATGCGGTGTCACCCACCTATGCGATGGAGATCCGCACGCCCCAGTACGGCGAACAGCTGGATGGCCTGCTCAATTACGTCAGCGGCAAGCTGCGCGGCATCCTCAACGGCATCGACACCGACGACTGGAACCCCGCCACTGATCAGGCCCTGGTGGCCCCATTCACGGCTGCCACCCTTGAACAGCGGGCCGCCAACAAACGGGCCCTGCAGGAGCGCTTCGGCCTGGCGGTGAACCCTCGCACCTACCTGATGGGGATGGTGAGTCGTCTGGTGGACCAGAAGGGGGTGGACCTGCTGTTGCAGGTGGCCGACCGGGTGCTGGCCTACACCGACAGCCAGATGCTGGTGCTGGGCACCGGCGACCGGGCCCTGGAATCGGGCCTGTGGCAGATGGCGGCCCGCCATCCCGGTCGTTTCGCCGTGTTCCTCACCTACGACGATGCCCTCTCCCGGCTGATCTACGGCGGCACGGACGCCTTCCTGATGCCCAGCCGCTTCGAGCCCTGCGGGATCAGCCAGATGCTGGCGATGCGCTACGGCTCCATCCCCGTGGTGCGGATGGTGGGCGGCCTGGTCGACACCGTGCCCCCCAACGACCCTTTGGCCGGCACCGGCACGGGCTATGGCTTCGACCGCTACGAGCCGATCGATTTCTACACCGCGATCGTGCGCTCCTGGGAGGCCTACCGCAACCCGGTGGGCTGGGCCCAGCTCCAGCAGCGCGCCATGGCCTGCGACTTCAGCTGGGCCCGCTCCGCACTTGAATACGACGCCATGTACCGCGATGTCTGCGGGGTGAAGGAACCCACGCCCGTGGCCGAGGACGTGGAGCGCTTCTCCCAGGGGCAGGATGCCGATCCAAGCCGGAGGGGGCTGGCCTCGCTGCTGCGGCGCCGCTGAGCCCGCCCCGTGGCCCGCAGCCCCGATCGCCGCACTGCCGCCGCAGGTCCTGCTGGGCCCAGCTCTGGGGATGGCGGCCAGAGGCCGTCCCACAATCTCCCGGCCCCCTATGAGAGTCCCTGGGGGTTGTTGCAGCGGGATCTGATCGCCGTTCTGGCCAGCCTGCGACTGCGGATCCAGGAGCTCTGGCGCCGCAACGGCGAAGGTGACCTGTCGGTTCCAGGCTTCTGGCCCCAGGCCCTGGCTTCCCTGTTCTGGCCACTGTTGCTGGCGCTGGGCCTGGCGATCGTGGTGGCCTTGCCTCGGGCGCTCCCCCGTTCGCTACAGCCGTCGCAACCGCTCTCCAGCCCTGCTTCCGGTTCAGGCCAGGCGCCCAGCCCCGCTGAGTCGGCGGCTGCTCCACCGCGCACCAGCGCATCCCTGGACGCCGGTGGTGCTGAATCGCTGTCGCAGGCCCCTGCTGCGGCTGACCAGCCTGCTGAGCTTCCGCAGCCCCTGCTCCAGCTCGACCCACTGCTGGCGCTCTTGGCCAACGACGACCCGGAGCACCTGATCCGATCAGCCCATCCCGATCCCGCCGAGGCCCGACTCGAACTGGAATTGGACGAGGGGTTCGGCGCACTGCCTGAGGGCCGCCAGCGGCAACTGGCCCAGCTCTGGCTGGAACGTTGTGAAGCCCTTGGCTACGAGCAGCTTCACCTGCTGGGCAGCAACGGCGAGCTGCTGGGCCGGCGCGCCAGGGTGGGGTCCGGCATGATCCTGTTCTCAGCCAATCGGGAGTTTTGATCGTGTTGCGGCCGGCCCAGCTCATCGACCTCTGGGGCCCGCCGACGCCCGCATCCATCGCGGGCTCGCTCGCCTCCACGGATGAGGCTCCGTTTGCCTTGATCAGCACCGACAGCCGCCAGAACCTGACAGGTGCCCTGTTTGTGCCCTTAGTGGGCGAGCGCTTCGACGGCCACGCCTATCTGCCGGCGGCACTGGCGGCGGGTGCCCGGGGGGCGGTGTACGAGCCCGGTCGCTGCCCTGCTCCGCTGATGCAGCAATTGGAGGCAGCAGCGGCAGCAGGCGCCCTGCTCTGGCCCGTGGCCAGCACCCAAGCGGCCTACCAGCAGCTCGCCGGCCTCTGGCGCCAGTCGCTGCCGGCGGCGGTGGTGGCCGTGACCGGCTCGGCCGGTAAGACGACCACCCGCGAACTGATCCGTGCGGTGCTCGCTCAGCAAGGGCCGGTGCTGGCCTCCAGTGCCAATGAGAACAACGACGTTGGCGTGCCGCTCACCCTGCTGAAGGCCACGGCCGATCACCGGGCCCTGGTGGTGGAGATGGGCATGCGGGGGCTGGGCGAGATCGGGCGGCTCAGCCATTGCGCTGAACCCGACATCGCGGTGATCACCAACATCGGCACCGCCCACATCGGCCGGTTGGGCAGCCGCGAGGCGATCGCCACCGCCAAGTGCGAGATCGTGGCTGCCCTCAGGTCTGATGGGATGGTGGTGATTCCGGCCGGCGATCCGTTGCTGGAGGCGGCCCTGGCCCGGGGGTGGCAGGGGCGGGTGTGCCGCGTGGCCCTCGCCGATGATCCGGTGCCCGCAACCGGTGATCCGGCGACCGGCTTGGAGCTTCCTCCAGCCGATCTGGTGGGCGAGCTGGATGGCGATGCCGGCTTGCTGCATGTGGAGGGCACCAGCCTGGTGATGCCCCTGGAGGGCCGTCACAACGCCCGCAACCTGCTGCTGGCCCTGGCTGTGGGTCGGGAGCTGGGCCTGCCGATCGCCGACCTGGCACCGCTGGCGGTGGACCTGCCGGGGGGCCGCAGCCGTCGGGTGCGGATCGGCGCCATCACCGTGCTGGATGAGACCTACAACGCGTCTCCTGAGGCCGTGCTGGCGGCCCTGGAGCTGCTGGCGCGC
>JBILDP010000246.1:0-3045 GCA_044352535.1 Prochlorococcaceae cyanobacterium | reverse complement strand
CCAGATCCGGCGCCAGGGCTGGGATCAGCGCCACCGCCCGACCCACCTGGGGGATGTAGCCAGTAGAGCCGTAGCTGCCGTTGAGGTCGCTGATCGCCACCAGGCGCCGGTCGCCCCGCGGCGGCAGGTTGGGCAGGGGGGCAGCGGCGTCGGCCTGGCCCAGCGCCGCAGCGCCCAGGGCCAGCCCGGCCCCGCCCGCCAGGCTGAGGAAGTGGCGGCGACTCAGGGGAGCAGGCATGGCCATGGCTCAGGCGGCCGCCAGGTCATACCGTGCGCCGGGCTCCGGATCCACCAGCCGCTGCCCGGGCGCGTTGAGCTGCCCGGCCGCCGCCGCCGTGCTGCCCTCCGCCCGCAGCAGGCCCACCAGGGCGCCGGAGAAGCGCACATCGCCGCCGGCGGTGCTGGCCAGCACCGTGCGCGGGCTGAAGCGCTCCAGCAGCTGGGGCAGCACCTGCTGGCCCTTCACGAAAGCGCCCGCCAGCGGCAAGCCCAGATCCACCACCGGGGTGATCACCGCATCGAGCGGCTCGGCGGCCAGGCCGGGATCGCAGAAACCATGGGGCTCCAGATAGAGCCGGCCCGCCGGGTGGCGGAGCAGATAGCCGTTTTCCACCTGGGGCACCGGCGCCCCGGCGGTGGCGGTGATCTGCAACTGCTGGTCGCCATCGGGCCAGGCCAGCTGCTCGCCGGGCCGCAGGGCCGTTACCTGGCTGAAACCCAGCTGGCGGGCCCGCGCCGCCGCCGAGGCCGAGCCCACCACCGGCAGCTGCCGATCCAGCAGCGCCAGGGTGGGGGGGTGGCAGTGGTCGGCCAGGCCCTGGGTGAGCAGCAGCAGATCGAGCCGCTCCGGCACCGGCCAGGCATGGGGCAGCTCACCGCGCAGCAGCCAGGGACCCGGCGGAAACACCAGCGACCCGGTGAGCCAGGGATCCACCAGCAGCCGCAGCCCGCCGATCTCCAGCAGCCAGCCATTGGCGCCGAAATAGGTGGCGGCAAACATGGGATTCAACCCGCGAGCGGCTGCCACCCTGGCAGGCCGGGGGCGCGGGCGGCGGCACCTGCTGAAATGAAGGCAGCGCTGGATGTCTGCGGTGTTGCGGCTGAGCCAACTCAAGCTGCCGCTCGAGCACAGCGAGGCCGAGCTCACCGCGGCGATCTGCCGGCGCCTGCGGCTCCAGCCCGGCCAGCTGCTGGACCACACGGTGGTGAAGCGCAGCGTGGATGCCCGCCGCCACGACGCCATCGCCCTGGTGTACAGCCTCGACCTGGAGTTCGCCCCCGGCGGCCCCAGCGAGGAGCAGCTGCTGCGCCGCTTCGGGCGCGACGGCCAGCTCAGGCCCTGCCCCGACACGGCCTACCGCCTGCCCCGATCCCTGGCCGTCCCCCCCGACCAGGCCGGCGCCGATCACCGCCGACCCCAGCCGCCGCGGCCGGTGGTGATCGGCGCCGGCCCCTGCGGCTACTTCGCCGCCCTGCTGCTGGCCCAGATGGGGCTGAGGCCGCTGCTGCTGGAGCGGGGCAAGGTGGTGAAGCAGCGCACCGCCGACACCTTCGGCTTCTGGCGCGGTGAGCGACCCTTCAACCCCGAGTCCAACGCCCAGTTCGGCGAGGGCGGTGCCGGCACCTTCTCCGACGGCAAGCTCTACAGCCAGGTGAGCGAGCCCGCCGCCTATGTGCGCAAGGTGCTCGAGGAGCTGGTGGCCGCCGGCGCCAACCCGGAGATCCTCACCCTGCACCGCCCCCACATCGGCACCTTCAAGCTGGCCACGGTGGTGCGCGGCCTGCGTGGCCGCATCGAGGCCCTCGGCGGCGAGGTGCGTTTCGAGAGCCGGGTGGAGGCGCTGGAGCTCGATCCCGAAAGCCGGGCGGTGCGGGGTGTGCGGCTGGCCGGTGGCGAGCGGATCGCCGCCGAGCGGGTGGTGCTGGCCATCGGGCACAGCGCCCGCGACAGCTTCGCGGCCCTGCACGGGCAGGGGGTGGCGATCCAGCCCAAGCCCTTCGCCATCGGCGTGCGCATCGAGCATCCCCAGGACCTGATCGACCGCGCCCGCTGGGGGCCCGCCGCCGGCCACCCCCGCCTGGGGGCGGCCGAATACAAACTGGTGCACCACTGCAGCGGGCCGCTCAGCGCCGGCCGGGCGGTGTACAGCTTCTGCATGTGCCCCGGCGGGCTGGTGGTGGGCGCCACCTCGGAGCAGGGCCGGGTGGTGACCAACGGCATGAGCCAGCACTCCCGCAACGAGCGCAACGCCAACAGCGGCATCGTGGTGCAGGTGGAGCTGGCCGACCTGGAGCCCTACGGCAAGGGCCCCGGCGATCCCCTGGCGGGGGTGGCGTTCCAGCGCCACTGGGAGAGCCAGGCCTTTGCCGCCGGCGGCGCCAGCTACCGCGCCCCCGCCCAGCGCGTCGGTGATTTCCTCGCCGGCCGGCCCAGTCCGGCCGAGAGCAGCACGGGCGTGGAGGGCTCCTACCAGCCCGGCATCACCTTCACCGACCTGCGCTCGTGCCTGCCGGAGTTCGTGAGTGCCGCCATCGCCGAGGCGCTGCCGCAATTCGAGCGGCGCATCCCAGGCTTTGCCGGGGAGGAGGCACTGCTCACCGGCGTGGAGACACGCACGTCGTCGCCCCTGCGAATCCCCCGGGATGAAAAAAGCCTGGAGTGCATCAACACCCCAGGCCTGTATCCCGCTGGAGAGGGGGCCGGCTATGCGGGCGGCATCCTCTCGGCGGCGATCGATGGCATCAAGGTGGCCGAGCAGGTCGGCCAGGCCCTGATCACTCCTCCTCGTCTTCAGCGCCCAGGGGCACCAGACGAATGTGCTTGCGACCCAGCTTGATTTCAAACTCGTCGCCGGGCTTGAGATCGAGCAGGGCCGTATAGGCCTTGCCCACCATCAGGTTGCCGTTGAACTGCACCTTGGTGTTGTAGCTGAGCTTGCGGCCACCCTTGCCCGTCTTGGCCCCACCGCCGAAGTCGAGCCCCTTGGCGTTGAGCAGGGCCTCGTAAAACGCGGTGAAGTTGAGGCGCTCGGAGCCATCCTTCTT
>JBILDP010000064.1:0-10468 GCA_044352535.1 Prochlorococcaceae cyanobacterium | reverse complement strand
AAAAAGCCACCCTGCGGGGTGGCTTTTTTGTTGGTTGCCTTGCTTGAAGCTGGCTGTTGTTGTGGCTGGCTGGTTTTGTGACTCCTTTGCTGCGGGGTGCTCAGGAGCGGTGCACGTGCACTTGCTGCCAGACCCCGTTAAGGCGCTGCCAGATCCGGGTTTCGCAGCAGTTGCTGGTGACGGGAACACCATCAGAGAGACGTTGGGTGAGACGCGTGTAGCTGACCACCACGGCGTCATCGCCGAGCCAGCGCAGGTGGGGGCGCGCCATGCTCACCTGGACATGTGCGGGCTGGTCAGCTGGTTCGCCCGGCAGTTCGAAGTAATAGCGATGAAAGGAGAGCCCTTCGGCCAGGAGGCCATTGGTCTCCGCTTCGAAGCAGGTCAGATCCTCCCGGCATAGCCCGGCGTAGGTGGGCCAATCACCGCGAACCACGCTCTCGAGCATGGTCTGGTTGAGGGTCAGAATCTCCCGATCGCGGTCGCTGTTGTTGGGCTGCAACGCCTCATTCATGGCTGGATCACCAGATCGCTGTAATCGCTGATCTTCTCAAATGCCCCTGCCTCACGATGGGGATTGCCCGGCCGGTCGCTGAACAGCACCGCCATGCCGGCCGCGTTTGCGGCTTCGCATTCGGCAAGGGCGTCGCTGATGAATAACACCTGATGCGGCCTCGCCCCCATGCTCTCGCTGATGGTTGTGTAGCTCTCTGAATCCTGTTTGGGGCCGGTGCGGGTGTCGAACCAATGCCTGAACAGTTGCCGCAGATCACCGCGCTGGGTGTGCCCGTAGAGGAGCTGTTGGGCTGGCACCGATCCTGAGGAGTAGACGGCCAGTTCCACGCCGGCCCTGTGCCATCGCTCCAAAGCGCCTGGCACATCGGCGAACAAGGGGGCCACCAGGTCGCCACTGGCATAACCCGCTTGCCAGATCAGCCCCTGCAGATCCTTGAGGGCGGTGAGTTTGCGGTCCTGGCGAATCAGCAGCTGGAGATAGGGGGCAACACTTTGCTCAGCAATTCCTGCTTCAGCCCGGTCCTGCTTCGGATGAACCAGCTGCTGGCGCAGGGTCGTGGCTTCGGGATCGGTGTCGGTCCGCCAGGCCTGATCGGCCTCGAAAACCAGCTGACGAACCGTTTCGTTGTCCTGTCGCTGGCGAAGAAAGTCGCTCAGGCGATGAGCCGCGTAGGGAAACAGCGTGTCGGCCACAAAGCTCACCGGGCAGGTGGTGCCCTCAATGTCGAGCAACAGATGACTGATTCCGGTGAAGTGGCGCATGGGACGGTTCATCAGCGCTGCAGGGCCTGGAGCAGCAGCTGGCGCCAGTGCTGTTCCAGCAGGAATTCGAGAATCTCCAGATGGCGCTTGGCCTGAGCCAGCCCCTGGCCCCAGGCATACAGCCCGTGACCGGCGATCAGCAGACCGTGCGGTGCCCCCGCCAGATGGGGCCTGGCCAGTGCACTGAGCTGTGCCAGATCCTGGTTGTTGGCCAGCACGGGCAACGCCGCTTCGCTGGCATGGGTCGACACGCCCTCCAGCCCCTTCAGCATCTCCAGGTCGCGCAGGTTGATCGTGGACACGCCGTCACCCTGCGGACCGTAGTGCTGAGACAGCAGGGTGCCCGCCTGGGAGTGGGTGTGCAGCACCGCGCCGGCGCCGGTGGCCGTCACGATCGCCAGATGCAGCAGAGTTTCTGCGCTGGCACGTCCCTTGCCCCGCCGTACGCTGCCGCCCCCATCCACCACGATCAGCTCTTCCGGGGCCACCGCGCCCTTATCGACTCCGCTGGGTGCCATCAACAGCTGCAGCGGCTCATCCGACAGCACGCAACTGAAATTGCCGCCGGTGCCGTCGCACCAGCCCCGGGCATGGATCTGCGCCATGGCTGCCGTGAGCTGCTGGGCAATCTGCTGCTGCTCCACAAGCGTGCCGTGCGGCGGAGCAGCGGGATAGGGGTTGGCTGGCATGGCTCAATGCTGGCAGGTGGGGCACCAGTGGCTGCTGCGGCCGCCGAGCTTGTCGCGGCGGATGGAGGTGCCGCATTGGCGGCAGGGCTCTCCGCCCCGGCGATACACCAGGGCCACCCCCCCGTAGTTGCCGTTGGTGCCGGTGAGATCGCGAAAATCGCTGAAGGTGGTGCCGCCGGCGCCGATGCTGCGCTCCAGCACCTCCACCAGGGCTGAGCGCAGTGCTTCAAGCTGGGCCAGGCTCACCCGGCCACTGGGGGTGTGGGGGCGGATTCCGGCGGCAAACAGCGACTCGTCGGCATAGATGTTGCCCACACCGGCCACCAGGGCCTGGTCGAGCAGGGCACTCTTGATCGGACGCTGTGAGCCCTTGAGCCTGTCCCGCAGATAGCGGGCGTTGAAGGCGTCGCTGAAGGGTTCAGGGCCGAGTTTCCGCAGGCCCGTGATCACGCTGTCAACGGGTGATGAGGGCGGCACCCACCACATCTGGCCGAAGCTGCGGGTGTCCACGAAGCGCAGTTCCTGGCCCTGGGCGTTCCAGAGCTGCACCCGCGTGTGCGCGCACACGGGTCGGGGCTGCTCGAGCCAGAGGAATTGGCCGGTCATGCGCAGGTGCACGCCCCAATGGCCAGCGTGCTCACCCTGGCGTTGCAGGCTGGCGATCAGGTATTTGCCGCGTCGGCTCCAGACGTCCACCTGGCAGCCGCTGAGGGACTGGCAGAACGCTTCCGGTTCAGGCGGATGAGCGATCGCTCGGGCGCGGTGGACCAGCACCCGCTCAATCCTGTAGCTGCCGGTGCGCTGCTCCAGTCCGCGGCGCACGGTTTCCACTTCGGGCAGTTCCGGCACGGAGCGGCTGGCGGCAGGTGACTCGTCAGGTTGCCATAACCAAAACCCCTGGCTTGCCAGGCAAGCCAGGGGAAGAGCATGCGGTAGACATGCCGGGATGCCCTGAGGTTCAGGCCTTCTCGAGCTCGCTCTCGGCGAAGTTGTTGGTGTTGATGCCGCCCTCGGAGCCGCTGTAGCCGTTGTAGTTCACCTTCTCAAAGCGCACCACCACGGGGTAGCGGATGCCGGAGGTGTCGATCGAGGCGACGGTGCCGACTTCGTTGAACCAGTAGGACTCAGGGCGCTTGATGCGCACTTTGTCGCCGCGGGAGATGGCCATCGCTGCGCTGTAGATCGGGTGGCTGCCAGAGGGAAGATACCCGGATCACAGCCGGCAGATGCGGGGCGCGTCACGATTCGTCGCCAGGCGTGGAACCCCCGGAAACGGAGCCAGGCGGCTGAGCCCGTGGGAGCATCGCGGCGGTTCGCCCGCTGCTGCCCGTGTCGATGGCTTCCCTGGAGGCAACGGCCCCGCCCGTGCTCAATCTGGAGCTCCCCGATCCCGACAGCGACACCATCAGCACGATGGAGTTTCTGGCCCGGCTTGAAGAGGCCTGGGCGGTATGCGACCGCTTCGACCTGCAGACCGAGATCTGGCGGGGGCGGATCCTGCGGGCGGTGCGCGATCGGGAGAAGCGCGGCGGCGAGGGGCGCGGCACCGGATTCCTGCAGTGGCTCAGGGAGCGGGAGATCAGCAAGACCCGCGCCTACACCCTGATCCAGCTGGCTGAGTCGGCCGATGCACTGGTGGGGGATGGGTTGCTGCAGGAGGCCAGCGTGAACCTCTTCTCCAAGCGGGCTTTTCTGGAAACGGCACAGGCCGATCCGGAGGTGCAGCAGATGATCGCCGAGGCGGCCAACGAGGGCCAGGAGATCACCCGCAAGCAGGTGCGGCGTTTGGCCGATGAATTCACGGCGGCCACCAGTCCGCTGCTGCCCGAGGAAATCCGCCAGCGCACCGCTGAAAACCTGTTGCCGCCGCGGGCGGTGGCGCCGCTGGTGAAGGAGCTGGCCAAGCTGCCGGAGGAGCAGCAGAACGACCTGCGCAAGGTGCTGCGCGAGGAGCCCGAGCTGGAGCGGGTGCGCGATGTGACCCACACGGCCCGCTGGCTGAGCAAGGCGGCCGAGGCGGCCCTGGCAGTGCGTGCTTTCCAATACGACCAACTCGATTTCGACAAGGCCCTGCAGGAGGCCCAGCGCCTCGATGCCCTTGGCCTGCTGGCCGATGCGGTGGGCCAGGCCCAGGCGCTCGAGGCCGCCGTGCTCAAGCTGCACACCAGCTGGCGCAGGCTGGGTGGCCTGCAGGAGCGCCTGTGGGTGGAGAGCGGCAGCAGCACCCCCCACCTGCGCGAGTTGCTCACGGCCCTGCAGTCGCTGAGCGGCAGCACCCTGAGGGTGTCGCTGGGGGAGCTGGCCGGTGGCAAGCGCGTGAGGCTGCAGCTGGTGGAGGAGTCGCCCGATCAGCTGGCGCCTCCTCCAATCCCCTAGCGGTGGGGCCGCTACCCTGAGCAATCGCTACTGCTGGTGTCTGCTTCGTGCCCGATTCGCTCGAGCAGGCTCTCCAGCGGCACTTCGGCTGGGATCGCTTCCGTCCCGGTCAGCGGCCGGTGGTGGAGGCCCTGCTGGAAGGCCGCGACTGCCTCGCGGTGCTGCCCACCGGCGGTGGCAAGTCGCTCTGCTATCAGCTGCCGGCGCTGGTGCGCGAGGGCCTGGTGCTGGTGGTGTCCCCGCTGGTGGCCCTGATGCAGGATCAGGTGGGCCAGCTGCAACGCCGGGGCATTCCGGCCGCCTGCCTGCACCGGGGACTGCCTGCTTCTGAACGCCAGCAGCTCCTGCGGCGACTGGCCGACAACCGGTTGCGGCTGCTCTACCTGGCCCCTGAGCGCCTTCAGGGTGAGGCCACCCGCCAGCTGCTCGACGAGGTGCTCGAGAGCGGCCGGCTGGTGGCCCTTGCGGTGGATGAGGCTCACTGCATCAGCGCCTGGGGGCACGATTTCCGTCCTGATTACCGGCGTCTGGGGCAACTTCGCAGCCTCTGCCCCGGGGTTCCCCTCGTGGCCCTGAGCGCCACCGCCGCTCCCCAGGTGCGGGCCGACATCATTCGGCTGCTCCAGCTGCGGCGTCCCCTGGTGCAGGTGCGTTCAGCCCGGCGCGCCAATCTCCACTACGCCATGGCGCGGCGACCGGCCGATCCCTTGCCTGAGGTGCTGGATGCCGTGAGCGCCGCGCGCGGGGCGGTGCTGATCTACGCGCGCACGCGCCGCTCGGTGGAGCAGTGGGCCGATCGGCTCACGGCCAACGGCATCGAGGCCATCGCCTATCACGCCGGGATGGATCCGGAAAGCCGCCAGCTGGCCTTGGCGCACTTTCAGCAGCAGCCCAGACCGGTGCTGGTGGCCACGGTGGCCTTCGGCATGGGGGTGGATCGGCCCGACGTGGGATTGGTGCTGCACCTCGACCTGCCCGCCAGCCCAGAGGGCTACCTGCAGGAGTCGGGGCGGGCGGGGCGTGACGGGCTGCCGGCGCGCTGCCTGGTGCTGTTTGATCCTGCCGATCGCCTCAGCCTGGCGCGGGCCATCCGGGCCACTGGTCTGGGGCTCAGCCCGGAACAGCGGGAGTTGGAGCGGCCCCGGTTGGAGCTGGCCCAGCGACAGCTGCGGCGCATGGAGGCAGTGGCGGAGGGCGACAGCTGCAGGGAGCAGGCCCTGCTGCTGGCTGTAGGGGAGCTGGCGCCGGATTGCGGCCGCTGCGACGTGTGCCAGGCGGATCGCTCCGGACGTCGCAACTGGTCGGAGCGGGCAGCCCGGCTGCTGGAGCTGCTGGAGGAGCGCAGCGGCCGCGACCTGCGCAGCCTGACGGTCGAGCTGGCCGACGGGGCGGCCAGCTCAGAGGAGGAGCGCTGGGCCTGGCTGGCGCGACGGCTGGTGCAGGAGGAACTGATCAGCGAGAGCGACGATGGGTCCCAGCGGCTCTACTTGCGTCCGTCGGGCCAACGCTTTCTGCGCCAACCCTGGCCGCTGCACTGGGCAGCCTGAAGGGCCGCCCGCCCGGGCTCAGGAGCCCTTGGCCTTGCAGAGGTCGGCGATCAGCTGCTGCTCGAAGTCGGTCTGGGGGGAATCCCAGCTCTTCCACTGGCCCGACTGGCTGGTGGCATTGAGCTTGCGGGCGCCGCAATTCACCGCCAGATAAAGGGCCTGGCCATCCCCGTTGAGGGTGGGAGCCACGTAGCTGCCGCCCATCGGTTGCCAGTTCGACCAGTCGACCTGCAGGGGGCCATAGCTGCGCCAGTCGGCTCCGCCGGGCCTGGCTGCGGTCTTGCTGGTTGTCTTGACGGCGGCCGTGGTGGTTCTGGTTGTGGCGGCTCGGGCCGCGGGGGTGGCCTGGGCGCTGGCCGTCGCCGCGGCTGCAGTCGTGGCTGCTGCTGTGGTCGTGGCTGCTGCTGTGGTCGTGGCTGTGGTTGCGGTCGCGGCTGCGGGAGTGGAGGTGGACGTGATGCTCCTGCTGGCCTGGGATTTGCTGGTGGTCTGGGCTGCCCAGAGGGTTGTGCTGGGCTGGCCTGTAGCCGAGGCCACGGTGCGCATGGCCGGCTCGGTTGCCGCTGCGGCACTCCTGGTTGTGGCGGTGGCTGCGGGAGTGGCCGCCGTCGCTATCGATGGGCGGGCGGTGCCTGTGGCTGCGGAAACTGCGGTCGCGGAAACTGCGGTCGCGGCAGCTGTGGCTGGGGCAGCTGTGGCTGACGCCCCAGTGGCTGTTGTGGCGTTGCGGGCGACAGGGGATGGGGTCGCGGCCGCCTGGGCAGCCTGCTGGGGGCGGGGTGCCGGCTGAGCCTGGGCAACCGGTTGGACCGCGGGTTGCGCTTGAGCAACTGCTTGAGCAACGGGCTGCGCTTGCGCAACTGGTTGGGCCTGGGCCTGTGGCTGTGGCTGGGGTTGCGGCTTGGGCTGGGCCTGCGGCTGAGGCTGTGGTTTGGGGGTCGGTGTGGCGGCAGCCGCGGTTGTGGCCGGCCTGGCGGCCAGCTGGGGCTGGGAGGCTTGCGGTTTGGGGCTGGCTGTTTTGGCCGCAGCCGGCTTGGCCGCAGCCGGTTTAGCGGCGGGTTTGGGCTTGGCCTGGGCGGTGGGCCGTGGAGCCGGTTTCGGAGCCGGCGGAGCTTGCAGTTTCAGGTGGGAGCCGGCCCACACCAGGTCGGGGTCGCTGATGTCGTTGATGGCCATCAGCCGGTCCACGCTCATGCCGTAGCGATCGGCGATGGCCGAGAGGCTCTCACCTTCCTGCACCACGTGTTTCTGGGGTTTGGCGCCGCTGGCCGAGCCGGTGCTGCGGGGTGCTGCTGCGGGGCGCCCCGGGATCGCCAGACGGGTGCCGGCCACCACCAGGTTGGGGTTGCTGATGCGGTTGAGCTGGATCAGGCGATCGGTGGTGGTGCCGAAGCGATCGGCGATCTCCGAGAGCGTTTCCCCGCTCTTCACGGTGTAGGGGGCGGTGGGCAGGGATGGGGCCGGTGCTGCGGCGGTGCGGCTGCCCGTGCCGCCGCTGCCACCATTCACCACCAGGCGTTGGCCGGCCACCACCAGGTCGGGGTTGGTGATGCCGTTGATCTGCATGAGCCGGTTCACGCCCATCCCGTGGCGGGCGGCGATGTCGGACAGGGTGTCGCCCGGTTGCACCGTGACGGTGCCGCCACTCTTGCCCGAGCTGCCGCGATTGCCGCTGCTGGCGCTACTCCCGGGAAGCACCAGGCGGGTGCCAGCCACCACCAGGTCGGGGTTGGCGATGCCGTTGGCCTGCATCAGCCGGGTGAGGCTCACCCCATGGCGATCGGCGATTTCAGAGAGCGTTTCACCGGGCTTCACCACCACATCGGCGTGCGCCTTGCCGCCCATCAGGGCCGGCATCGGCAACACCACCGCTAGGGCCAGAGCTGCGAGTGAACGACGCATCGACACCACCGATAGCTCCGCAAACCATAAGGTGGGCACCTCGGGTGGACCAGCCTGCCCTTCACCTTCGGCTGATCAAAGCTTCTGATCAACCCAGCAGCCGCCGCACCAGTGGGAGCTTGCCGGCATAGGGCGGGTAGCGGAAGGGCAGATCCAGGGCAAAGGGCCGGGCCAGCACGCTGCGCAGATGGGAGAAGGTGTCGAAGCCGGCCTGGCCGTGATAGCGACCGATGCCGCTCTCGCCCACGCCGCCGAAGGGCAGCTCCGCAGCCCCGGCCTGCAGCACCACGTCGTTGAAGCACACGCTGCCGGAGCTGGTGGTGGCCAGGGTGCGCTGCTGGGCCGTGCGGCTGCGGCTGAACAGATAGAGCGCCAGGGGCTTGGGTCGCAGGCGCACCTGGGCCAGGGCCTGCTCCAGGTTGGCGATCGTGAGCACGGGCAGGATCGGCCCGAACAGCTCCTCCTCCATCAGCGGATCGTCGAGGCTGTCCACTGCCACCAGGCTGGGTTCGATCCGCCGATCCGCTTCCCGCCAGCGCCCACCCACCAGCACCTGGCCGCGGGCCTGGGCGCCCTCCAGCAGCTGCCGCAGTCGCTCGAACTGGGCCTGGTTCACGATCGCGCCCAGATCGGGCGACTGGAGCGGATCAGCCCCATAGAAACGCTGGATCTCGGCAGCCATCGCCGCCACCAACGGCTCGCGCAGCGGCGCTTCCACCAGCAGGTGGTCGGGGGCGATGCAGGTCTGGCCGGCGTTGAGACACTTGCCCCACACCAGGCGCCGCGCCGTGGTGGCGACCTGGGCATCGGCCAGCACGATCGCCGGACTCTTGCCGCCCAGCTCCAGGGTCACCGGCGTGAGGTGTTGGGCCGCGGCCGCCATCACCAGCCGGCCCACCCGGCCGCCGCCGGTGAAGAAGATGTGGTCAAACCGCTCCTCCAGCAGTCCGGCGGCCACGGCACCATCGCCGCACACCACCTGCACCACATCCGGCTCAAAGGCGTCTGCGATCAGCCGGGCGATCAGCTCGGCGGTGCGCGGTGCGTGTTCGGAGGGCTTGAGCACGGCGGTGTTGCCGGCGGCCAGGGCGCTCACCAGCGGGTGCAGGCAGAGCTGGAAGGGATAGTTCCAGGGGCCGATGATCAGCACGCAGCCCAGCGGTTCGGCCTGCACCCAGGCCCGGGCCGGGCTGAGCGCGAGCGACACCCCCACCTTCCGCGGCGCCATCCAGCGGCGCAGCATCCTGCGGCTGAGCGCCAACTCCTGGCGCACGGCCACCAGCTCGAAGTGCGCCTCCAGTGGCGGTTTGCCCAGGTCGGCGGCAAGGGCATCGGCCACCTCCTGCTCGTGCGCAGCCAGAACACGTTCCAGCCGATCCAGCTGTGCCAATCGCCAGGCCTGGGGGCGGGTGCGACCCTCCGCCACCGGTGCGCGCATGGCCTGGATCGGCAGGGTGGGGACCATCGAGCCACGGGAACTGGTCCCACCCTGGCAAATGCCCCCGGTGCCTAGAGCCAGTCGAGGCCGTCGAGCTGGCCGAAATGGCTCAGGTAGGTGCTGCGGATCAAGTCGATCAGCCTCTGCACGGCAGGGTTGTCCTGGTGCTCCCGGCGCAGCAGCACCAGGTCGATGTCGCGCAGGCCGGTGTTGAGTTTCAACGGGGCCAGCTGTAGTCGCTCGGCCAGCACGTGGCGATGCAGGGTGCTGCTGGGCACCACATGGCAGCAGTCGGCGGTGCTGGCTTCCCAGCCTCCCAGGCGTTTCCTTGTGGAGCCGGTGGTGGTGGCTGGACTGGAGCGGTGGCCCCTGGAGGGCCGCAGGCCGAGCTGGGCCAGGACCTGGCTCAGCACCGGGAACTGCCGAACTGCACCAGACGGTGTGGGGTAGCCGGCCAGGTCGCCGGGTTGCAGCTGGGCCTGCCGTTGCAGGGGGTGGTCGGGGTGGCTGGCCAGGTCGATCGGATAGCGCACCACGCCAACGGCCACCCATTCGCCGAAGTGAAAGGGGAATGGGTGGTCTTCCCAGCCAGGCGGGAGCACATCCAGGCCGGAGATCACCGCCAGGTCGATCACGTGCTGGCGCAGCAACTCGAGGGTGCGCTGTTCGCCCAGCCAGTGGCGTGGCAAGGGGGGCGGCGCGATTGCGGCAGCGAGCACCGCACTGTTCCAGGGGTTGCCCACCCAGCGCAGCGCTCCGCGCTGGAGACGCAGCAACTGGGAGGCCTGCCGCAGGGAGCTCAGCACCTCCTGGTTGCGCTGGGCCTGGTAAGTGCCGTTGCATTTCTCAAACCGGAGCCCCAGGGTGTCGCTGGTATGGCGGTAGAGCCGCGATACGGAGCTCTGGTCGCAGTTCAGCCAGGTCGCCACCTGCGAGGTGCTGGGGGTGATCTCCAGCAGATCCAGCACGGGTAATCCATCAATGAGGATGTCGCGCATGGCCGCCCGGCCGCTGGGGTGCTACTGATTTCGCAAATGAACGGTAAGAACCCCTTCCAGCCGACCATCGGCCGTCTACCGAGAACTGGGTAGGGCCTGGGTGGTGGGGGTGTCTTCGCCGCAGAGCGGGAACACGAGCCGGGCCTCGGCGCCGCCCTGGGGGGAGCGTCCCAGCACCAGCTCGCCGTGGTGGTTCGCCATGGTGGTTTCGGCCAGGAAAAGCCCCAGTCCCGTGCCCAT
>JBILDP010000063.1:0-10478 GCA_044352535.1 Prochlorococcaceae cyanobacterium | reverse complement strand
GGTTCCAGACGTCGCTGTAGTGCAGGGTCGGGCAGCACCAGGGAGCCACGGCGAGCGTGTCGCCGGGGCAGCCTGCCAGCGCGAAGGGCCCGGGGGCAGAGCTCAGGATCACAGGCCTGAGGGTGGACCGCAGTTGTTGCTGCAGGGCGCGGCTGCGGTCGGTGGAGGCAAAGGCAGCGGCCAGCTCGGCGCCACTGGCGTTGCCTTCCTCACTCAGGGCCAGCGGGATCTCCAGGGCCAGGGCTGCCCTGGCCACGTCGTTGAGGTCGGCTGGATCAGCGGGTGCATTGGTGGCGAAGATCGCGGGCAGCCCGAGGGCTGCCAGGTGGGCTCCCAGGGCGCGGTTGGCGGCCAGCACGGCCTCCCGCAGCAGGGCCGCAGGATCGGTGGTTGCCAGGCTCACCAACCAGCCATCCAGGGGGCTTGAAGGGTCGGGTTTAGCCAGATCCCCGAGGCTCTCGATCGCCGGCAGGGGCAGGTTTAGCTCCAGGGAGCCAGCTGCCAGCCGCTGCTGGCGGAGGGCCTCACAGCAGCTCAGCAGCTGCTCGAGCTGGGGCAGATGCTCCTTGAGCGGCTTGAGCGCGGCCGGCAGGGTGCGGCTTCTGGGCTTGCGCTCGGCCAGGGCCTGAAGTGCCACCCCTTCCACCTGGGCCACCGGCCGCACCTGGCTGCGGCAGAAGCGGTAGCGCTCCACCACCCCATCGGCCGATAGCTCAAGGGCCACCGAGACAGCGGCCTGGCTCTCGCCGGCCTTGAAAGCGGAGGCCTTCGTGAGGGCGCTGCTGAGCAGAGGAAGCCACTGACGCCCGACGCAGAGGGCGTCGGCCTGGTCGCGCAGCCACAGATCCAGGGCGCTGCCTGGCAGCAGCCGCTCGGCCACCGCAGGACTGTGAACCCAGAGCGTGGTGCCGCCGTCTTCGCGGGTCTCCAGGGCGATCGCCGGCAGTCCCGGCGCCTCCTTGCCATGCCAGGGCTCGATCAGCAGGACGGCCTGGCCTGTGAGATCCACGCGGTCCTTGGCCTCCACCGCCCGCAGGCTGCCTCGCGGGGCCGCGGGGCGATCGTTGAGCCGGTGTTTGGTGAGGAGCAGATCGAGGTCGGCACTTTCGCCGCCGCTCACGGGCAGGCGCCGGGCCACGTGGCCCTGGGGGGGAAACTGGCCCACCGGGTAGCGGTCGACCACCACATCCACCACGGATGCCTGCTGGGGATCGACGTAACCGGCATCCCCCGCGGGCAGTTCCACGCTGGTCAGCAACCGGTCGTCCAGCGGAGTGGCCAGCAGACGGCCGTCCTCCTGCTGTTCCACCTGGGCCAGCAGCGACAGGGTCTGCCGCTCCAGGATGCATTGCACGCCTCCCTCGGGGGAGCGGCGACGGCCGCCCTCACGGGTCACCTTCACCAACACCCGATCGCCGTTCCAGGCGTGGTTGAGCTGGTGATCCCGGATGTAGATGTCCTCGCCCCCGTCTTCGCGCAGGGCAAAGCAGAACCCCTTGCTCGAGCACCGCAGCCGGGCTGGGATCAACTCCGCTTGCTCCTGGCGTTGCAACCCCTCGTCGTGGCGCTCCACCAGCCCCAGACGCTCCAGCGCCTCGATGGCGATGGCCAGCTGCTGCTTCTCTTCCTTGAGGCTGAGGCCGAGTGTCTTTTCGAGTTTGCTCAGCGGCAGAGCTTCGTTGGTGGGCAGCTGGTCGAGCAGGGCGGCGACCGTGAACTTCATTGGGCGTGAACGTCTGCGTGGGCGTTTGGGGAAGCTGCCAGCAGGTCGAACCCCGAGGCTCGCTCACCGGTGGCTGGAAATCTGGGCAACGGCCTGGGCTCGGAGCGATGCCCACGGCGGATCCAGGCTCCATCAAACACTCTAAGCCGGGTGCTCCTGGCCAGGCCAGATCGCCCCTTCACGGGCAGTTGCTCAGGTCTGTTCGGCTTCGTCGCCGCTCTCGGCGGCAGCCCGCACGATCAGGCGCAACCCCAGGATCAGAAAGCCCACCGCAGCTGCGAGCTGCAGCAGATTGGTGGGAATGACGGCTGAAAGTGAGCCGCCGGCCCCGGCCCCCAGCAGGCTGGCCAGCACCAGGGCCGCCGAGCTGCCGGCAAACACCGCGCCGGGTCGTGGGGAGGTGCCGCTGATGGTCACGATCGCCAGCTGGGTCTTGTCACCCAGTTCCGCCAGGAACACGGTGACAAAGGTGGAGGCGAGCAGGGAGAGATCCATGACAGGGCTGACAGGGGTGCTGCTCAGGAGAGGGGCAGATCGAGGCTCGGCGGGCTGAGCTGCAACACCGCCTGGCGGCCGAGCCACAGGCCCAGGGCCACCATCAGGATGCCGGCGGCGCGTTCGAGCTGCTGGGCGGGGACGATCCGAGAGAGCCAGCGACCCAGCAGCACCCCCACCAGGCTGGAGCAGATCAGGGCCAGGGAGGCCCCCACGAACACCAGCACGGGTCGGCCCGACTGGGCGGAGAGCAGCAGGGCCGCGAGCTGGGTCTTGTCGCCCAGCTCGGCAAGAAAAACAGTGGTGAAGCTGGCCACGAAGGCCGCTCCCCAGCCGCCGGATCTGCTGTCGCTGGCCTGCCGCTCGGTTGCGGCTGTATCCGGATTGGGGCCCTGGGGCTCGGGTGGTGGGCTGGCGGCGGGACTCATGGCTGCAGGCGAAGGGCGCGCAGGAAGCGTTTCATCACCCTGCTCCGCCCGCCATATTCGCTGCGAATCTGCTGCAGACAGCAGTCGATCGCCAGGCGATCCCCCTCCGACCCATCACCCGTGTCGGAGTGCTGCCGCCCGCCAAACAGTTTGATGAGGTTGGCCACCTGGCAGAAATCAGGTCGCTCGCTGTAGATGCGGCAGCGCTGGGCGCCACTGTCGTAGTGAATGCACCAGCCGTCGTCGCCCACCATCGCCAGGTAGATGTGGCGCTGGTCGGGGCTGAGAGCGTCCAGAGCTTCCGGACGCTGGGCAGGATCGAGCCTGCAGCAGGCGCCACAGCCCGTGATGCATTGCCAGCGCGGGCCGGATCGGCTGGAGGTCATTGGCGCAGCTGGTCTCTCCTCCATTCAGGCACACCCGGTCCGGCACAAACGGTTCCGATCTGAGCGGTTCAGACATGACACGGTGCTGGCTGTGACAAGCCGTCACAGAGGGCCGTCTCGTGCCCTGGGGGCTGCCCCTGGCGCCTTAATGTCTCCTCCAAGCGCAACCGCTCCAGAGCTGGTACCCATGGGCATCGACTTTCACCTGATCGCCAACTTCGCCGCCCTGGCGCTGATCACCCTGGCGGGTCCAGCCGTGATCTTCATTCTTTTCTATCGCCGTGGTGCCCTCTGAACGCGCCTCACCAGCGCAAGGCAGGTTCACCCGATCCCTGATGCAGCCCACGGCCGGTTCTGGCCCGTGGGCTTTTTGATGTGTGCGGCCGTTCTGCTGACGCTGTTTTGGGCTGATGCTGTTTTGGGCTGATGCTGTTTTGGGCTGATGCTGGTTTGACAGCTCAAGCAGGCTCAGGAGGCTCCACGGGCTGTGCGCTGCTGGGCTTCCCAGAGGGCGTGATAGATCGGCTGGGGTTGCACTCTCCGACCCACATAGGCGCCGATCACCGCACTAACCAGCAGGCCAAGCAGCCACTGCAGGTCGCCGGCCATCCGCAGGGCGAACAGCACCGTCATCAGCGGCAGCTGGGTGGCGCCCGCCAGGCCGCCGGCCATGCCGAGGGCCAGGCCCAGCTCAGGATTGCCGCCAACCAGTTGCAGCAGTCCCCTGCCCAGCAGCCCCCCCAGGCCAAAGGCCGGGTCGATCAGGCCGCCGGGAATGCCGGCACCCAGGGCCAGAGCAGGGCCCACCACTCGGCTCACCAGCAGCGCCATCCACCCCAGATCGGCGCCCATGCCGGCTGAGCCGGACAGCTCGAGCTCGGCGGCTGTGTCGCCGTGGATCAGCAGTGAAAGCAGCGCCTCGCCATCTCCGCCGCTGCGGCCGCCGCTGAGCACGGCCATCAGCGCCAGAGCGGCTCCCAGCACCAGGCCCCAGCGCAGGGGAGCCTGCTGGATCGGCCCTCTGAGCCTGGTGCTCACCTGCAACAGCAACCGGGACATCAGCCCACCCAGGATGCCGGCGCCACCGCCGATCGCCAGGCCCCAGGCCAGCTGCTGCCACTCCGGCTCCTGGGTGGTGAGCAGCCCCAGGCTGTAGAGGGGCATCCCGGCCAGGTTGCTCACCAGTGCCGCCGCAGCGCAGGTGAGGGCTGTGGGCCAGAGCAGGCCCACGTTGTAGCGGCCCAGGAGCTCCTCCATCACGAACACTGCGCCCATCAGCGGGCTGTTGAAGCCCCCGGCCAGGCCAGCCCCGGCGCCGATCGCCACCAGGTTTGTATTGCTCAGGTGGGGCAGGAGCCAGGGGCAGCGCCGCTGCAGCCCACGCGCCACAGCGCTGCCCAGCTGCACCAGTGGGCCCTCCCGCCCCAGTGGCATCAGCGCCAGGCTGGCCAGGGTCCAGTTCAGCAGGCGCGCCAGGGTCGTGCGCTGGTCCAGCAGCCTGGGGGCCATCTCGGGGTGCTCAAGGCTCTCCATGGTCTGGGGGATGCCTGAGCCGGCCGCATCCCGAAGCGGACCCGCCTGCAGAGTCAGCAGCAATGGCATCACCACCAGGGGAGCCAGCGCCAGGAGCAGGCCTGGCAGGGCCCATGGCTGGTTCGTCCAGCCCGGCATCAGCCCCAGCAGCTGGTCCTGAAGATGGTCGATGGCATTCAGCGGCCAGCAGGCCAGCCCCACCACCCCACCGAGCAACAGCAGCTGCAGCAGCACGCCCAGGGGCTGCAGGAGGCGGCTCGTCGGGCTGGTGGGGTCGGGCTGCATGGTGCGAAGACGCCGGGGGATCTCGGGGTGGATCAGGCGGCCAGCCCCAGGGCGGTGGCGGCCTCTTCCAGCAGGGAGCGCAGGTAGGGGTGGTCGGCTCCAGTGTCGCTGCGGATTTCCTCACCCGCTGCGTTGCGCACCACCACGCCATCGCCCTCGCGGCGACACCAGTAGCGCCGCTGCCGCCGCTGCAACACCACTTCGTCGCTGCCACTGCCACTGCCACTGTCGTTGCCTGCCGGGCGGAGGCCGGCCAGATCCAGCTGCAGCCGCTCCTCGCCCTGCCAACGATCGAGCCGCAGCCGGAAGGCCACATCCACCAGCTCGGGCACGCGCCCCTCCCCCTGCCAACCCCAGCCCATCGCCCGCAGCTGGCGCTCTCCCTGGCGCAGCTCCAACTGCAGATGGCCGCCGCGCAGCAGCCGTTGGCTCGCCACGGTGCAGTGGCGGCTCCAGTACACCGGTTGTGGGTGGCCGATGCCGAAGGGCTCGAGCCGCTGCTGCTGACGCAGGAAAGCCCGGTCGATCTGGGCAAACGGCAACAGCGCCTCCGGTTCCACCGGCTGCCCGCCGCCCTGCTCGCTCAGCCAGCTGCTCGCCCGAAGATTGAGCCGCTCGTGCAGTTCCGCCACGTGTTCGGCGCGCACCGTGAAGCCACCGGCGGCGGGATGGCCGCCGAAGCGCTCCAGCAGATCGGCGCAGCTGGCCAGGGCCTGATCCACCGCAAAACCCCGCGGGGCCCGCACCGAAGCCCGCAGCCGCCCGTTTCCCTCGCTGGCCAGCAGGGCGGTGGGACGGCCGAGCCGATCCATCAGCCGTGCCGCCACGATGCCGATCACGCCGTGGTGCCAATGGCTCTGGGCCAGCAGCAGGAAAGGGCTGACCTCGGGCCCATCGGCCTCCAGCAGCGCCAGGGCTTCAGCTTCGATCGCCTGGCAGAGCTCGCGGCGTTGCCGGTTGAGTGCCTCGCACTCACGGGCCAGTGCCAGCGCCTCCTCGCCGTCGGCACTGGTGAGCAGTTGCACGACCAGCTGGGGATCGCCGAGTCGTCCCACCGCATTGATGCGCGGTGCCAGCTGGAAGCCCACGGCCTGGGCATCGAGAGGCTGTTCTTCGATGCCGGCCAACCGTTGCAGGGCCTGCAGCCCTGGCAGCGGGCTGTGCTGTAGGTGGGGCAGGCCGTCGAGCAGCCAGCGCCGATTCACCCCCTGCAGTGGGGCCATGTCGGCGATGGTGCCGATGCAGAACAGGTCGCGCGCCACCACCAGTTCCTGGGGGCGACCCATCGCCTTGCATAGCCCCGCCGCCAGCACGTAGGCCAGCCCTACCCCCGCCAGGCCACGGTAGGGAGACTGCTCTGGGGTGACGGCCGGATGCAGCAGGGCCAGGTGTGGCGGCAGCTCCGGCGGCAGGCTGTGGTGGTCGGTGATGATCACCTCCAGCCCGAGCTCCCGGGCCCGCTCCAGGGCCTCGTGGGCCGACACGCCGTTGTCGACGGTGATCAGCAGCGGCACCCCGGCTGCGGCCAGTTCCTCCACCATCGCCACATTGAGTCCGTAGCCGTCGCTCTGGCGACTCGGGATCGCGGCCCGTGGCGTGGCGCCAAGCCGCTGCAGCACCCCCACCAGCAGGGCGGTGCTGGTCATGCCATCGGCGTCGTAGTCGCCGCAGATCGCCACCGCCTCGCTGCCGCGGCAGGCCCGCTGCAGTCGTTTCACTGCCTTGGTGAGATCGCTGAAGTGCTCCACCGCAGCTGGCGCGGCGGCGGGCTCCAGCAGGGCGGCTACCTCCGCGGCACTGCAAAGGCCGCGGCGGGCCAGTAGGGCCAAGAGTGGTTCCGGCAGGGGGGCCAGTCCGTCCGGGTTGAGGTCGGCCAGAGGTCCTGTGAGCGGCAGCCAACCCAGCGGGGTAGGCAGTCGCCAGCGCTGCTCTTGGGGCTTGGGGAGCAACGGCTCGGCTCGGCTTGGCCCCATTGTGGGGGCGCCGCTCGCAACCGCCATGGCGCTCAAGGCCCTGCTCTGGGACGTGGATGGCACCCTGGCTGAGACGGAGCGCGACGGCCATCGCCTGGCCTTCAACCGTGCTTTCGCCGATGCCGGTGTGCCCCTGCACTGGGATCCAGATGGCTACGCCCCATGGCTGGCGATCAGCGGTGGGGCCGAGCGCATCTCCGCCGCCCTTCAGCAGTTGGAGGGGGCCCTGCCGCCCGCCGACCGGGTGGCAGCGCTGCAGGCTGCCAAGCAGCGGCATTACGCCGAACTGATGGCCGCCGGTGAGATCCGGCTGCGCCCCGGCGTGGCCGACCTGGTCGCCGAGGCCGCTGCGGCCGGGCTCACCCAGGTGATCGTGACCACCAGTGGCCGGCCGGCGGTGCAGGCCCTGGCCCGCCAGCTTCTGGGGGAACTGGCCGACGTCTTCGCCTTCTGGGTGTGCGGCGACGATGTGAGCCGTAAGAAGCCGGCTCCAGATGGCTACCTGCAGGCCTGGCAGCGCCTGGACTGCGCTGCCGATGAGCTGATCTGTCTTGAAGACTCCCTGCCCGGCCTGGCGGCCACCGCTGCCGCCGGACTTCCCTGTCTGGTGACCCCGAGCCACTACGGCCGCCAGGAGGATCCCGCCGGCTTTGCCGCCGCCCGGGCGGTGGTGAGCTGCCTGGGGCCCGACAGCCAGGTGGTGCGTGGGCCGGCTTGCCAGCCTGGCCGGATCACGCTCTCCTATCTAGAGCTCCTGAGCTGATCTCCTGGCCTTGCAGCGCACCCGCTTTCAGCGCTTTTCCGAGCAGCTCGGCTCCCTGGTGCTCGGGCTGCTCCGGGGCAACTGGCGCCACCGCAGCGCCGTGCTGCTGGCCCTGCTGGTGGGCTTCTACCTGGGCGGCAACCTCACCTCCTATGTGCTGCTGATCTTTCCGGGTGGGCGGCCCCTGCTCGTGCTCACGCTCGTGGTGGGCCTGGAGCTGCTGGTGCGGCTGCGGGGCAGATGGTTGCGCACGGAGCCCGGCCTGGGTTGGCTGATCACCGACAACCTGCGAATCGGCTTTGTGTATTCGATCGTGCTCGAAGCCTTCAAGGTGGGCACGTGAGCGCAGGGGGGATGGCTGCGGTGCCCGCCCTCGACCCGCTTCTCCGGGAGGGGTTTGCGGCGCCCCTGCTCAACGATCTCGCCGGCTGGGTGCGCGCGGGAAAGCGGCCGCTGCTGGGGCTGAATGGGCCGGTGGGTGCGGGCAAAACGACCCTCTGCCGCTGGCTCAGCGCGGCCGCCAGCCGACATGGACTACGACTGGCGGTGGCCTCGATCGACGACTTCTACCTGCCCTGGGCGGAGCGGCAGCAGCGCATGGCAGGAAATCCGTTTGGCGTCAGTCGTGTACCCCCCGGTAGCCATGACACCCACCTGCTGGTGGAGAGCCTGAGGGCCTGGCGCGGGGGACATGAACTCACCCTGCCTCGCTTTGACAAGACCTTGCGGGGTGGGCAGGGCGATCGATCAGGCCTGGAGGCGGTGGAAGCGGATGCGCTGGTGCTCGAGGGGTGGCTGGTGGGCTGCCAGCCCCTCGGATCCGAGCTCAGAACAGACGTTCCAGGCCTGATCCTCACCGAACCTGAACAAGACTGGCTACCACGCTGGGACAGGGCCCTTGAGGCCTATGGACCGGCCTGGGAACAGCTCGCTGGCCTTGCACTGCTCAGGCCCGCATCATGGGCATGGCCCAGGCGATGGCGATTCCAGGCTGAAGCGCGGCAGCGGCGCGCAGGCGGGGAATGGCTGACCGGTATGGATCTGGAGAGTCTTGTGCGATCCAGTCTGTGCAGCCTTCCGCCTGTGCTGTATCAGCAGCCCCTGGAGGCAGCGGCCATGCGAATCGCCTGGCTCGACGGGCGCCGCCGTTGCCTGAGGGTGCGCGGCTAAGGATCAGCTCTCAGCGGCTTCTTCGTCGCTGGTGGGATAGACGAAGCCCTGGGCGCGACCACTCAGCACGGCCTTGCCGATCGAGAGAGCCTTCTGGGCAGCGACGGAGGCCTTGGCCTTCCAGGTGGCGTGGCGCTGATTGCGCTTGCCCTTCGACGTTTTCTTCTTGGGTACAGCCATCCCCGATCAACTTGCGACCAAGCAAAGATCTTCCGCTGCCACTTGCCCTTTCGTCAAATGGCTAAGCTCCCTTCAAAGCCGGATCTCAGTGAGCGACAGCCTTTCGCCGGCGCGCCCTTCCACCAGGCCCGCCTTCTCCGGCATCAGCCCTGGACCCTCCTACAGCCAACTTCTGGCTGACCTGCGCGCCGGCAAGGTCAAGGAGCTGGAGTTGTCCCTCCGCCAGCGCGATGTGCTGGCGCGCTACCGCGATGGGTCGCAGGCGCGGGTGCCAGTGTTCAGCAACGACCAGCTGCTGCTGCGCACGGCTGAAGCTGCCAGGGTGCCGCTGGCGGTGCGCGACGACCGGGCCGAGGCGGCGATGGCCGGCCTGGTGAGCAACGGGTTGCTAGTGGTGATCCTGCTGGCCGGCCTGGTCCTGCTCCTGCGCCGGTCAGCCCAGGTGGCGAACCGGGCCCTGGGCTTCGGCAGCAGCAAGCCGCGCCTGCAACCGGAGGGAAGTCTGGCGGTGCGTTTTGAGGATGTGGCTGGCATCGCTGAAGCGAAGGAGGAGCTGCAGGAGGTGGTCACCTTCCTGAAAACTCCTGAGCGCTTCACCAGCATCGGAGCCCGCATTCCCAAAGGCGTGCTGCTGGTGGGCCCTCCTGGAACGGGCAAAACATTGCTGGCCAAGGCGATTGCCGGAGAGGCCGGCGTGCCGTTCTTCTCGATCAGTGGCTCCGAATTCGTGGAGATGTTCGTGGGAGTTGGGGCCAGTCGGGTGCGGGATCTCTTCGCCAAGGCCAAAACCAAGGCGCCCTGCATCATCTTTATTGACGAGATCGACGCCGTGGGGCGCCAGCGGGGTGCCGGCATCGGCGGCGGCAACGACGAGCGCGAGCAGACCCTCAACCAGCTGCTCACGGAGATGGATGGCTTTGAGCCCAATTCGGGTGTGATCCTGCTGGCGGCCACCAATCGGCCCGACGTGCTCGACGCTGCGCTGATGCGCCCCGGGCGGTTTGATCGCCGCATCACCGTGGACCTGCCTGATCGCAGGGGCCGCGAAGAGATCCTGGCGGTGCATGCTCGCTCCCGCCCTCTCGATCCGGCCGTGTCGCTGGGCGACTGGGCCCGGCGAACGCCAGGCTTCTCGGGGGCCGACCTGGCCAACCTGCTCAATGAGGCGGCGATCCTGACGGCCCGGCGAGACCAGGCCTCGATCGACGAAAAGGCCCTCTCCGATGCCCTCGAGCGCATCACGATGGGGCTTTCCGTGGCGCCGCTGCAGGATTCGGCCAAGAAGCGTCTGATCGCCTACCACGAGGTAGGCCATGCGCTGCTCACCTGCCTGCTGCCCCATGCCGATCGTCTTGACAAGGTGACCCTGCTGCCCCGGGCCGGTGGTGTCGGCGGCTTTGCCCGCACCATGCCCGATGAGGAGGTGCTCGATTCCGGGTTGATCAGCAAGGCCTACCTTCAGGCCCGCATGGTGGTGGCCATGGGTGGGCGGGCGGCCGAGCTCGTGGTGTTCGGGCCCGCGGAGATCACGCAGGGAGCCAG
>JBILDP010000245.1:0-3074 GCA_044352535.1 Prochlorococcaceae cyanobacterium | reverse complement strand
GGGAGGAACGTTTCGGGAAAAACGATCAGCTCCACCCCCTGGTCTGCCGCCTCCTCCATGGCCGACAGCACCCGTTGAACGGAGCCTTCGAGACTGAACAGCACAGGACGGATCTGTGCTGCCGCAACTTTGATCGTGTTGGCCATGGCGGACGACGGCACGGTGGATCAAAGGGTCCAGGTGTCGAGAATGAAGGCACCCTCTTTGCGGTGCATCAGCACGATGTCGAGCACATCGAGTGGGTTGATCGGCCGGATTCCGGGCATCAGCGCACCTTCACCGTGGCCGTAGAGGGCCTGCAGGGCAAAACGGCAGGCATATACCTTGCCGCCCTGATCCATGAACTTCTGCAGCCGGGCATTGAAGTTGAGGTGGCCGTCGAAGGCGGCATCACCCAAGGTGGGGAATCCCCGCTGCACGCCCAGCGTCACACCGGGGCCGTAGAGCAGAATTGAGGTTTCAAATCCCTTGTTGATCAGGCGGCTGGCCTGGAGCAGATTCACCAGACCGATCGATCCTTCAAAGGCCACCGTGTGAAAGGTGATCAGTGCTTTTTCACCGGGTTCCGCTTTCACATCGGGGAAGACCTTTTCCTCGTAATCAACCAGGAAATCGCCCGGCTGGTTGGCAGGACGGCTGACTGCAGGCATGGTTGCTCGAGAGGGCAGGTGCGGGCGCAGCTTTGCCCCTGAGCCAGGGATGAAAGTGTTGTCAATGCAACCAAATCACCGGGATCTGTGAGATCCATGTGCTCTTTCTGGCTTCCGTAGGCATCGCTACGAAAGCAAGTGGCGGCTGCCGCGATGATGAAAGGTCAACTCTGTTGGTCTCCCGTGAACGGAACCTCTCCGGTTCGGCGTTACAGCGTTGTGGTGGTGGGTGGTGGGCAGGCAGGGCTCTCGGTGGCCCATGCACTCCAGAAACGGGGCATCAAGCCGGTGGTGCTGGAAAAAAACAGGATCGGCTATGCATGGGATCAACAGCGCTGGGATTCGTTTTGTCTGGTGACACCCAACTGGCAGTGCCGACTGCCTGATTTCCCCTACGACGGGCCGGATCCCACGGGCTTCATGGTGAAGTCGGAGATTGTTTCCTACCTGCAGCGATTTGCCGCCTTCGTGGGTGCCGACGTGCGCGAAGGGGTGAGTGTGGAACGCCTGGTGCACAACGGCAGTGGCTATCGGCTGCAGACCTCGGAAGGTGAACTGCTGGCCGATCACGTGGTGGTGGCCACCGGCGGCTATCACACGCCGCGCCGACACCCTGAGGCCCCGCGGCTGCCGGCGGGCACGCTGCAGCTGGATGCCCGCGACTACCGCTGCTCTGCCGCGCTGCCGGAGGGACCGGTGCTGGTGGTGGGCAGTGGCCAATCCGGGTGCCAGATCGCCGAAGACCTGTTTCTCGATGGCCGGGAGGTGCACCTGAGCGTGGGATCGGCGCCGCGTTCGCCGCGCCGGTATCGCGGCAAAGACGTGGTGGATTGGTTGGATCGGATGGGCTACTACGCCATGCCGATCGGAGACCATCCCGACCCTCGGGCCGTGCGCTCCAAGACCAACCACTACCTCACCGGCCGGGATGGCGGTCGCGAGATCGACCTGCGCGCCCGTGCATTGGAGGGGATGCAGTTGCATGGCCGGCTGCGTTCGATCACGGCCGAGGCGATCCGCTTCAACAACGACCTGGCCAGCCACCTCGATCAGGCCGACGCGGTGTATTGCCGCATCCGCACCAGCATCGACCAATGGATCGCCCGGGAGGGCATCGAGGCACCTGTGGAGGCGCCCTACTCACCCTGCTGGCAGCCGGGCCCTGGTGCGGATCGGGGCCTCGATCTGCAGGCGCAGCCGTTGGCGGCCGTGATCTGGTGCACCGGCTACAGCAGCGACTTCCGCTGGATCGACGTGCCGGTGTTCGACGGCTCTGGCCAGCCGGCCCACGATCGCGGCATCACCCAGAGCCCCGGGCTCTATTTCCTGGGTCTGCCCTGGCTGCACACCTGGGGCTCGGCGCGCTTCTGCGGTGTGGCCGACGATGCCGAACACCTGGCCAGCGCGATCGCGATGCGGCTGCAGCGCCGCGATGCCAGCCAGGAGCGGCTCGAATGCACGGCCCTGCTGGGATCGTGAGTGGCCTGGGGTAAGACCGCATCGCTGGCTCGGGCGACGCTGAATTGGCTTTCCAAAGGGACTCCCAACGAGGCAGATCCCTGATTGCCGCCTACCCAGACCTCACGGAGTGCTGCCAGCGGGTGCCGCCCCTAGCCTGAGTTGATGCTCACGAGCAGCTCACCAACCTGCGTGGATCCGGCGGCGGTGGCGGCGGTGTTGGCCTCTGTGGATCCGGCACCCTTGCGGGTGGTGTTGTTTGGATCGCGGGCCAGGGGCGACGCCAGGCCCGATTCGGATCTCGATCTGCTGGTGGTGATGCCGCAGGCGCGATTGACTCCCCAGGACAGGCAGGTGGCGCTGAAGGCGCTTCGGTGTGCCTTGCGGCCCCTGCGGCTGCCCGTGGGGGTGGACCTGGTGGTGGTGGGAGAGGAGGACGCCCAAATGCTGGCCGGATCTCGCTGGCATGTGGTGGCGCGGGCGCTGCGGGAGGGGCGGGAGCTCTATGACGCCGGCTGAGGATGCACGCCTTCTGCTGCGCCTGGTGGAACGGCACCTGGGCAGCCTGAGGGGAAGCCTGGATTCAGAGAGTTTTGCCGATGAGGACTGGGGGTTTCTGGCTCAGCAGACCCTTGAGAAACTGCTCAAGGCGCTGCTGGTGCTGAATGCACAGGAACCACCACGAAGTCATTCGCTTCAGCGGCTGATCCAGGACCTGGAGGGCTGCGGCGACACGATCACGCTGGCGCCCGAGTTGCTGGAGCTGGACGACTTCGCCGTGCTGGCTCGGTACGACGCGGATCCCACGCCGTTGCCAGGGGAGCGCGGGCGACTGTTGGCGCTCCTGGAGGCACTCCACGAGGAGCTGCGCGGGCGCGTTGGTTGAGCCGCATTGATCGGATCACCCTGTGAGATTCGGGGATTTCTCAGCCTTCGGGAGCGATGGGGCTATGAGCATCTTTTCGT
>JBILDP010000244.1:0-3091 GCA_044352535.1 Prochlorococcaceae cyanobacterium | reverse complement strand
CCAGGGTGCGCAGGGCCACCGGGGTGTCGAGGCCCGCCAGCCAGGGCAGCACCGATTCACCGGTGGCGCCGCTGCTGCGGCGCAGCACGGCGATCGCCTGGCCCACCAGCAGCGGCTGCACGGCGGCTGCGAAGGCCACCGGGATCAGCAGCAGCAGGGTGAGGCCCAGGCGCCGCCTGTCGCGCCCCAAATAGGGAAGCAGTCGCAGCAGTCGTCGCCGATCTCCGCGCGCCATGGTTCAGCTCCCCTCGCCGAAACGGTTCACGACATCCTGTCGACCAGGGCCTGCAGTTCGCCGCCATCGAGGCGCAGCGAGAGCGGATGCCCGATCAGCCGAGCTGTGGAATGAAACAGATCGTCGATGGCGATCAGGCCGTTCTCCTCAAGGGTGCGACCGGTGGCCACCAGGTCCACGATCGCCTCGCTCATGCCGGTGATCGGGCCCAGTTCCACCGAACCGGCCAGGTGGATCAGCTCCACCGGCAGGTCGAGGGCCTCGAAGTACTCCTGGGCGCAGCGGGTGAACTTGCTGGCGATGCGGCAGTGGGCCGGCAGATCGGCAGCGCGGCGATAGGGGCTGGAGGCCTTCACGGCCACGCTCATGCGGCACCCGCCGAAGCCCAGATCGAGCAACTGAGCCACCGGCAGCTGGTGCTCGCGGAGCACGTCGTAGCCCACCACGCCCAGCTGGGCCTGGCCATAGGCCACATACACCGGCACGTCGGCATTGCGCACCAGCAGGGCCCGGGCGCGACCGCAGGGGGTGGGCACCATCAGCAACCGGTTGCCCGGCTCCAGCACCGCCGAAAAATCGAGACCCGCGGCAGCGAACCGCCGCACCGAGTCCTTGAGCAGCGCACCTTTGGCGAGGGCGACGGTGATCATGGGGCCGAAACGGCGGTGATCATGGACAGACGCCGGAAAGCGGACTTTAACGATGGGCCCCACCGCCAGCCTGCCCCCGCAGCCGCCGCTGCAGCCACTCCCGGTGCACCGGATCCCGGTGCTGCAAGACAACTATGTGTTCGTGCTGCAGCGGGCCGGCCGGGCGGTGGTGGTGGATCCGGCGGTGGCCGAGCCGGTGATCGCCGAGCTGGAGCGCCAGGGACTGGAGCTGGTGGCGATCCTCCACACCCACCACCACAGCGACCACATCGGCGGCGCGCCGGCGCTGCGGCAGCGCTGGCCCCAGGCGGCGGTGATCGCCCCGGCCTGCGAGGCCGATCGCATCCCCCAAACCCAGGGTGTGCACGACGGCGAGCGCTTCACGCTGCTGGGCCAACCGGTAGACGTGCTGGCGGTGCCGGGCCACACCCGCGGCCATGTGGCCTATCACCTGCCGGAGAGCGGCCATCTGTTCTGCGGCGACACCCTGTTCGCCGGTGGCTGCGGCCGCCTGTTCGAGGGCACGCCCGAGCAGATGCACCAGTCGCTGCAGCGGCTGGCGGCTCTTCCACCAACCACCCGGGTGTGGTGCGCCCACGAATACACCGAGGGCAACCTGCGCTGGGCGGCCGATCAGGCACCGGGCGATCCCGCCATTGCCGAGCGCCTGGCGGCGGTGCGCTCAGCCCGCCAGGCAGGCCAGCCCACCATCCCGAGCACGATTGAACTGGAGCGGGCCACCAATCTGTTTGTGCGGGCGGCCGATGCCACCGAACTGCGGCGGCTGCGCGGCAGCAAAGACCTCTGGCGTGGCTGAGCAGGCAGACCGGATGGAAGCGATCTGATTCAGGCTGCCCGCAGCCGCTGACGACCGGGGAACAGCAGGGCTTCGCTGCCGGGCCGCAGGCTCAGGCGACAGCGCAGGCCCCGCTGCGCGGCCTGGTCCAGGGGCAGGCGCAGCCGCAGGCGGTGGCTGCCGCTCTGCACCTGCACCAGCCACTCGCGGCCGAGAAATTCACGGCCGAGCACCCAGGCCTCACCCTCGGGATCGGGGCTGAGAACCACCGCTTCCGGACTCACCAGCAGCTCCAGCTCCTCCCCCGCTCCGGGGGTCGCGGGCAGTCCCTCCCCCGGCAACGGATGCAGGGCCCCCAGGGGCGTCTGAACCCGACCAGCCTCCAGCTGGGCCGGCAGCAGGTTGGCCTGCAGCACGAACCGCCCCACGAACGGGGTGGCGGGAGCGTTCACCAGCTCCTGGGGAGCGGCGCACTGGTGCAGCACGCCGTCGCGCAGAACCGCCACCCGATCGCAGATGGCCAGCGCCTCCTCGGGATCGTGGGTCACGATCAGGCCGCTGGCGCCGCAGCGGCTCAGCACAGCCGGCAGCTCGCTGCGCAGCCGCAGCCGCACCTCCACATCCAGATTGGAGAAGGGCTCATCCAGGAGCACCAGCGAGGATCCCGGCGCCAGGGCGCGGGCCAGGGCCAGGCGCTGGCGCTGACCGCCGGAGAGCTCGTGGGGATAGCGCTGCTCAAGGCCCTTGAGCCCCAGCAGCTCCAGCAACCAGGCCGCCCGGCTGGTGTCCTGGCCCCGACGCAGCCCGAAGCAGGTGTTCTGCCAGGCGTCGAGGTGGGGGAAGAGGGCGTAGTCCTGAAACACCATGCCCACGCCGCGGCGCTCCGGGGGCAGCCAGCGGTTGGGGCCGGCCACTTCGCGGCCGTCAATGCACACGCTGCCGCGCGACGGCCGCTCAAAGCCGGCGATCAGGCGCAGCAGCGTGGTCTTGCCGCAACCGGAGGGCCCGAGCAGCCCCACCAGCTCCCCTTGGTGGAGGGTCAGATCAATGCCACGCAAGGTGAAGCCGTCGGCGGCGGCATTGGGATAGCGGTGCCAGATCTGCTCAAGCCGCACCTGCTCACGCAGGGGCAGATCCGCAGGCATCAGCTCGGCAAGGGGGCTGGCGATGGGCAGCGGGCCGCACACGGCCATAGGCTCAGCGCCCCATCTTGTCGCGGCATGAGCACCACCCCCGAGCCAGCCGAGCTGCAGGCGATCGAAACCAGCCAGGCGCCGGCCCCCGTGGGCCCCTACAACCAGGCTGTGCGAGCCGGCAACCTGCTGTTCTGCTCCGGCCAGATCGCCCTCGATCCCGCTACGGGCGCGATGGTGGGCGAGGGCGATGTGGAGGCCGAAACCCGGCAGGTGC
>JBILDP010000242.1:0-3105 GCA_044352535.1 Prochlorococcaceae cyanobacterium | reverse complement strand
GCGCTGCCCGCGGACACGGGGCCTGGTGCAACGACCGACCCATTGCGGTGAGTCGCTGCAGCAGCCTCAGTGATGCCTTGCTGGTCACCGGCTTCGCCTACGACCGCGCCACGCGGCTCGACAACAACTATGCCGAGTTCGCCTGGTTCACCCACCGCACCCATGGCGTGCGGCGAGGCGGAGCCGCTGCCGTGGACCTGGCCTACGTGGCCTGCGGTCGCTGCGATGGCTACTGGGAGCGTGGGCTCTCACCGTGGGACCTGGCGGCAGGCGTGCTGCTCGTGCGTGAGGCGGGTGGGGTGGTGAGCGACTACCGAGGGGGTGCCTTCAGGTTGAACAGCGATCGGGTGGTGGCCTGCGCACCAGCCCTCCACGGCCAGCTGGTGGACGGCCTTGGCCAATGCCAGCCACTGCACGGTGCCTCCTACGGGGCACCGGAACTTGACACCGCTGGGCAGGAGACCGCCCCATCGGCTGCTCCATAGGATCGGGCGATACGCCCTGCTGCTGCGCCAATGGCCCTGCAACCCGCCGCCGGCGCCCGCGATCTCAATCCACTTGAGGTGGAGCAGAACCGCATCCTCTGCGGCCAGCTCGCCCGGGTGTATCGGCTGTGGGGCTATCAGGAAGTGGCCCCTCCCCACTTTGAACACCTCGACACCCTGGATGCCGGCGGTGGGATCGATGGCCGTGAACTGGTGCGCCTCGCCGCCGACGAGCCCCTGGGGCTGCGGCCCGAGCTGACCGCCTCGATCGCCCGCGCCGCCAGTACCCGCCTGGCCAGTCGGCCTCGGCCCCTGCGCCTGTGGGCGGAGGGCCCCACCTTCCGCAGCCAGTTGGGTGATGGCGGCCAGCAGCGGATCAGCGAGGAGCTGCAGAGCGGCGTGGAGCTGCTGGGGGATGCCACCCCGGCCGCCGACGTGGAGCTGTTGCGGTTGTTGCTCGCCGCGAGCGCGGCCGTGGGCATTGGCCCGCAGCACCAGCCCCGACTGCTGGTGGGCCACCACGGGCTGCTGGGGGCCCTGCTGGACCAGGTGCCACCCGAGCTGCGCCAGCGGGTGCGTGCCGCACTCACGGGCTTTGATGCCCTGGCCCTCGCCGAGCTCCCCCTGGCCGAGAGCCAGCGTCTGCGTCTCACCGGGCTGATGCGGCTGCGCGGGGAACCGCTGCAGGTGCTCTATCAGCTGGAGCAGTGGCTGGGACCCGTGCCTCTGCTCAGTGATCTGGCCGCCAGCCTGGAGCTGGTGAGCCCCGCCGCCAGCCGGCTGGGGATCAGCCTGCATCTCGACCCCACATTCCAACCCCACTTCGCGCTCTACGACGGACTGGTGGTGCGGCTGGTGTGCCAGGGTCCAAATTCTCCGGTGCCGGTGGCCAGTGGTGGCCGGTACAACGGGCTGGTGGGCCGTTTCTGCAGCGATCCAGCCCAGGCTGCCGGCGTGGGCTTCGGTTTCGCGGTGGCTGCCCTGCGCGAGGTGCTGGGCGGCCAGGGCCCTGGCGCCGAGCGGGCGGCGGGCCCCACCCTGGTGGCCTTCGCCAGGGCCACGCTGCTGGGGCGTGCCCTCGATGAGCTGGAGGCGCTGCACCGCTCTGGCCAGCCAGCCGAACTGCTGGGCACTGCTGTGGAGAGTCAGAACGTGGCCGAAGCGATCGCGGCCGAGCGCGGCTGCAGCCGCGCGCTCTGGCTCGCTGCCTAGGATTCTCTAACCAGCAGAATGTGCCCGTGGCCCACACCATCGTGACCAACGTGTGCGAGGGCGTGGCCGACTGCGTGGATGCCTGCCCCGTGGCCTGCATCCATCCCGGCCAGGGAGCCAACGCCAAGGGCACGGCCTTCTACTGGATCGATTTCGACACCTGCATCGACTGCGGCATCTGCCTGCAGGTGTGTCCGGTGGAGGGCGCGATCCTGCCGGAGGAAAAGCCAGAGCTGCAGCAGGCTGGCTGAAGTCAGCCCGGCGGCGCTAGGCAGCCAGCAAGGCTCAGGCCCGCATGAGCACCTCGTGGGTGGCTGACAGCCAGGCACCGCTGGGGTCGTATCGGCGGATCAGCCGCTCCAGGCGATCCGGCGCCGTGAGCCAGCCCGCCTCCACGCTGAACGCCGTGCGGTGGCTCACCTGCTCCGGCCAGCGGCAGTAGCCCCCGTCGGCAAGCCACTGGAGCTCAGCCACCTCCTCGGGCCCGAAGTGCAGCTCCACCGCAGCCGCGTCGGGTTCGGGCCAGTCGGCGGAGATGGTGGCGCTTCGACCCCGCCAGCGCCCCGCCAGCTGCTCGTCCGTGAGCGGCGGGCACTCCTGGGCCTGGCTGCCGCTGCGGAATTCCCGGATCAGCACCAGCCGGTCGCGGTCGCCAGTTTCGCTGTAGAGCACCACCAGGCGGTGGCGGCGGTCGCCATGGATGAAGCCGAATTCACCGCCAAACACCGTGCCCGGCGCGAGCTGCAACGAGCCCTTGCAGAACGTGCCCGTGTCGAAGAACACCACCTGACGACCCAGACTCCGGTACTCCTGGCTGAGATCGCTGCTGGGGGAGGCGCTGGTTGCGCCCCCCTCAAAGCGCCTCAGTCCGAAGCGCACCATGGTGATCGCCCCAGTCGCGTCGCTCTCGCCGGCTTCGAGCGTGAGCAGCGACGGCGTGTCTTTGAGCACGGCCCCGCCGGGCGAGATCCCGGTGAAGGAGCCCCGCCATTCGCCCAGGTTCTGCAGAAAGTTCAGCCACTGGCTGGACATGGGCGACAAGGCTGCAGCCTGAATCCTATGGAGCAGGCAGCGGCATCAACCTGCTGAAGGCGACGCGCCCAGGTCGGTTTCCTGCCCATCACACCCCCTTGGCGATGCGGCGCCACCCGGGGGACCCTGGAGGCCAAGTTGCCAATTGAGTTGTGGTGCTGCAGGCCGAGCAGGGTCAGATCCAGATCCACACCGAGAACATCTTTCCGATCATCAAGAAGGCCGTCTACAGCGGCCACGAGGTGTTCTTGCGGGAGCTGGTGAGCAACGGCGTCGACGCCATCAGCAAGCGGCGCATGGCCGCCATGGCGGGTGACTGCAGCGAGGGGGCCGAAGGCCAGATCCGCATCCGCATCGACCGCGAGGCCAAGACCCT
>JBILDP010000241.1:0-3110 GCA_044352535.1 Prochlorococcaceae cyanobacterium | reverse complement strand
GACGCCCACCAGCCATGCAGTCGCTCGACCGGGGCGATGCGGCCATCGGCCCAGGTGCGGGCAAAGGCCAGGCGGGGGTCGGGTTGCACGGCTCGCAGCGGCTCGCCGCCCTGGGAGAGCCACAGGCCGAATCCGTGCACGTAGTCGGCCTGGTTATCGGAGCCCAGAACGGCGGTGCCATCGCGGCCGTACAGCTCCACCCAGCAGCCGCGTCCGCGTCGGGTCACCGAGGCCAGGTTCACTTGGGCCGGTAGCCAGGAGCCCTGCGCCTGCTGCAGTTGCAGCTGCACCAGGGCAATGTCTTCGGCATCCACGGCTGCCGTGTTGCCGGAGCCGTCGGCCAGCGGTCGCTCGCTGATCGCGGTGCTCAGCAGACCTGTCACGCCCCTGCTGGGGCCCACCAGCCAGTGGAGCATGTCGAAGGCATGGGTGCCCAGCGCCCCCAGCACGCCACCACCGGCGCTGGCCTGGGAGTACCAGCTCCAGGGGCGGCTGGCATCGGCGCGGCTGCCCATCAGCCAGTCGAGCTTCACCAGCACCAGCTCCCCCAGCGCGCCGCTCTGGATCACCTCGTGGAGCTGCTGGAACAGGGGTACGGCCCGGTATTCGAAATCCACCGCCACGCAGCAGCCCTGCTGGATCGCCAGCCGCTGCAGCTCCTCGATCTGCACGGCGCTGAGGGCCACCGGCTTTTCGAGCATCAGGTGCTTGCCGGCCAGCAGAGCCTGGCGAGCGAGCTCAAAGCGTGGCCCGGGTGGGGTGGCGATCACCACCGCCTCCACGGATGGATCGGCCAGCAGCGCCTCGAAAGCGCTGTGGCCGGGCAGCTCGGCGGCATGGCAGGCCTTCTCCAGGCGTTCGGGCCGTGGGTGCCACAGCGCCACCGGCGTGGTGTGAGGGCAGGCGCGCAGGGCCGGCAGGTGCACCGTTTCGCCGAATCCCAGGCCGGCAACAGCGACGCGCAGGGGCTGGCGGAGGGTGGACATGGCTGAAGAGGGGCTGGCTCGGCTCAGGCAGCCTGCAACAGCGCGGCCCCGGCGGCACAGCTCTCTTCAATGACGGCGTCGATCAGCGCATCGCTGCCCGCCGACTGCCACTCGCTGCCGAAGCGGGGAATGCCGTTCACCGAGGTGTCGCGGTAGAGGCCCTGGCCGCAGTCGATCTCCATCACATAGAGATCGCTGGCACGGGGTTTGTCCCCATCCCCGGCGGCCGGCTGAAACCGGCTGAGCACGCTGAGGTTGCCGCCCCGACTCACGCGCAGGCTGCCGCCATCCCACCACTGCTGCCCGGCCTCGCTGGCCGGCACCTCGTGCCAGTCGACAGGACCGGCAAGGGCTGCCGGCAGGGGAGCCGCCGGCAGCACACCGAGCAGCCAGCCAAGGCCGACACTGAGCACCAGCAGTCCGGCCGCCAGGAACCGACTCATGCTGCGGTGACGGATTCGCGGCAGCCGTGCATGCGCAACAGGCTGGCCAGGGTGCCCTTGAGCTTGGTGCGATCCACGATCGCGTCCACGAAACCGTGATCGCGCAGATATTCAGCCGTCTGGAAACCTTCGGGGAGCTTCTCGCGCAGGGTCTGCTCGATCACCCGGCGGCCGGCGAAGCCGATCAGCGCCTTGGGCTCGGCCAGGATCAGATCGCCGAGCATGGCGAAGCTGGCGGTCACGCCGCCCGTGGTGGGGTGGGTGAGCAGGGGGATGTAGAGCAGTTCGGCCTGGCGATGGCGCTCCAGGGCACCCGAGATCTTGGCCATCTGCATCAGGCTCAGCATCCCTTCCTGCATGCGCGCACCACCGGAGGCGCACACGATCAGCACCGGGTAGCGGCGGGCGGTGGCGATTTCAATCAGGCGGGTGAGCTTCTCGCCCACCACAGAGCCCATCGATCCGCCCATGAAGCGAAAGTCCATCACCCCGAGGGCTAGGGGCAGGCCGCTGCTGGTGCAGAGGCCGGTGATCACCGCATCGCGCAGGCCGGTGCTCTGCTGGCTGTCGCGGATGCGGTCGGCGTAGCTGCGCCGGTCTTTGAAGGCCAGCGGATCGGTGGGGGCCAGCTCGCTGTCGAGGGCCTCAAAGCTTCCTGGATCGGCGATCAGGCGGATCCGCTCATCGCTGTCGATGCGGTGGTGGTAACCGCACCCCTTGCAGACGCTGGCGTTGGCGATCAGATCCTTGCGATAGACCACCAGGCCGCAGTCGGGGCACTTGCTCCAGAGGCCATCACTCTCATCCAGCTCCTGGGTGGCCCGCACCACCGGGGCGGCCTTGCGGCGATCGGCAAACCAGTCGAACAGCGACATCGCCAAACCGGTTGTTGTTTGGCTCCATTTAAGACCCCGAACCCTGGTGGGGCCCGCACCTCAGCCGGGCGGCAGCACCAGGGCCAGCCATGGCTCCGGCCCCGTGCACCAGACCACCAGGCCGGCGAGCGCCAGGAAGGGACCGAAGGCAAAGGGCTGGTGACGTCCCAGCCGTCCGCTCAGCCGACCGACGACGCCCACCACAGCACCGCTGAACACCGCCAGCAGCACCATCGCGCCCAGTCCGGCCAGCCCAAGCCAGGCTCCGAGCAGGGCGGCGAGTTTGGCGTCGCCGAGGCCCAGGGCGGGCCGGCCCACCAGTCGCTCGGCCAGGGCGCTGGTGGCCTCGAACCCCAGCAGTCCCACGGCTGCGGCCAGCAGGTGATGGAACAGCACCTCCCTGCCGATGGCGGGGCCCTGTTCGAAACCGATCAGGGCGCACACCAGCAGCCCCAGCAGCAGTCCCCAGCGGCAGAGGGGCTCAGGCAGCCACAGCCGGTCGAGATCGATCAGCACCAGCGGCAGCAGCCAGCTGGCCAGCAGCCAACCGGCCGGGATCACGAGCAGGGTGGCTGGATCGGGCCCCAGGCCTGCGGGGCGGGCCATCAGCATCGCCACCCACAGTGCGGCACTGCCCAGTTCCACCAGGGGGTAGCGGCGGGCGATCGGGCTGCTGCAGTCGCGGCAGCGCCCTCTGAGCCACAGCCAGGCCAGCACCGGCACGTTGTCGAACCAGCGCACCGGACTGCCGCAATGGGTGCAGTGACTACCGGGCTGGATCAGCGATTCCTCCCGCGGCAGGCGCC
>JBILDP010000240.1:0-3136 GCA_044352535.1 Prochlorococcaceae cyanobacterium | reverse complement strand
TTGCCCTGCAGCCAGTGGCCACGCCCATCGGCCAGCCACTCCCGCTTCCAGAAGGGTGCCTCGTGCTTGAGCGCCTCCAGCAGCTCCTGGCTGCAGCGCTGGGCCGGGCCGCGGCGGTCGGCGCCCACGGCCACCAGCACGATCGGTTCGCCTGGAAGCACCCGCCCCACCCGGTGGTGCACGAGCACCGCCACGGCGCCGTGGCGGCTGGCCGCAGCCTGGGCCAGGGTGTGCAGCTGGGCTTCGGTCATGCCCGGGTAGTGCTCTAGCTCCAGGGCGGCCAGGGGTTCGCCGCCGGCAGCGGTGGGGCGCACCCGGCCGATGAATTGACTCTCGGCTGCGGGCAGATCCTTCCGGGCGGCGGCCAGCCCGGCCTGCCAGGCGGCCAGGGCCTGCAGAGGCTCAAATGGCGCCGGCTCGAGGGCGATGGTGAGCCATGGGTTGAGCATGGGCAGCGGTGCCTCAGCCACCGCTGATCGGCGGCAGGAAAGCCAGCTCGTCGCCGCTGTTCAGAAGGGCATCCCAACTGGCGAACTGCTGGTTGATCGCCACCCGGACTTCGGCGGGGGGAGTGCCTGGTTCCAGACCCAGCTGATGCCAGAGAGCCAGGGGTGTGCAGGTGCCGAGATCCGGGGTCACCAGCTGTTCGCTCCAGCCCATCGCGTCGCGCAGGGAGGCGAACAGCCGCACCCGCACGCAGGGGCCGGCTTGGGTCGTCGCGGCCATGGGCTGCAGCGGCTGCTGGGCAGTCTGGGCCCCAGCACAATGCACTGGCGTTCTTTTGTGGCCTCCGGTGAGCCTCGCCATCGCCCTGCTCACGGTGTCGGACACGCGCACGCTCGCCGACGACCGCAGCGGCGATGCCCTGCAGGCGCGGCTGCAGGCGGCCGGCCACCGGCTGGTGGAGCGGGCGCTGGTGCCCGACAACCGCTACCGGATCCGGGCGGAGCTCAGCCGCTGGATCGCCGATGAGGCGGTGCAGGTGGTGATCAGCAGCGGCGGCACCGGTCTCACCGGCCGCGACGGCACGCCCGAGGCCGTGGCACCCCTGCTCGACAAGACGATCGAGGGCTTCGGTGAGCTGTTCCGGGTGCTGTCGTTTGACACGATCGGCACCAGCACCCTGCAGAGCCGCTGCCTGGCGGGGGTGGCCAACGGCACGGTGATCTTCGTGTTGCCGGGCTCACTGGATGCGGTGGAAACCGCCTGGGACCGCTTGATTCGCGCCCAGCTGGATGCCAGCACGCGGCCCTGCAATCTGGTGCAGTTGCTGCCGCGGTTGCGGGAGTAGGGCCGCCACCAAGGCGACCACCCCATCGAAGCGATCCAGCACAGCTCTCACCTCCTCTGGCGTCAGCACCACCCACTCCACCGCCCGGTGGCTGAGAAAGGTGTTCACCCCAGCGCCGCCCATCTCCCGTGGGTGGCGCATGCCATGAACGCGGAGGAACCAGCGCAGCCACTGTTCGTAGGTCTTCACCGTGCGGCGGGCGTCGTGGCGTTTCTGCAGCAGTTTCCGATCGCGCTGGATCAGCCCGGCTGGGCGGTTTGAGTTGGTCATCGATGGGAGGCGGTCAGGTTCAGGATTCCCCGCCTCCACTTGCACCGCGCCACCGCCCGGCGCACGGTGTCGCCCGCGCTCACTGCGTCGCTCAGCGCCAGTCGTCGGCCGGTGCGGCTTGGGCCGTGCGGCTGCGCCTGTCGAACAGGCAGAGGCTCAGGCCTTTGGCCCGTGCCATGTGGGCCTGGGGATAGCGGCCGGCGATCAGGGCGGCGCTGCTGCCCACGCTGTCGTCGAAGTTGATCACGTTGCCCACCAGCCGCGCCTCCACCAGGCCGCTGGCGCGGATGCAGGCCTGCGTCACCTCCTGCCGGTGGGCGGCCCAGGCATCGGCCGATGAAGCCAGCACCGGCAGCGGGCAGATCGTGGCCACGCCGCTGATCGCAGCCAGCAGGGCGGCGGTTGGAGGTATGCGGCGGTGCAGGGCTTGCTGCATGGCGCTGTGCGGCTCGACAACAGCCCACCAGCATCGGCCCATGCGGGCGGCACCTTCAAGGGCCTGCTTGTAGGGCACTGGTTGGGTGGCCGAGTTGTTGCTCAGGTTCCCCAATCACCCCTCCGTTACTCCTTAACTGAACCCCCCCCTCGGCAGCTGCTGCCATGGCGCCCTCCGCTCCCGATCCGTCGCCTGGCACCCTGCCCCCTGCCCAGCCGCCCGCAGCGGAAGATGCCACCTCAGGTGGCGGCTGGCCGCTGATCGATGGCTGGGCCCGCGCCACCCTCTCGCCCACCGGCCCGAAGCTCTGGCAAACGCTCACCCACCAGAGTGCCTGCCTGAGCTGCGCCTGGGGCACCGGCGGCCAGAACGGCGGCTTCCGCGATGAGCTGGGTGAGCCGCTGCAGCGCTGCCTCAAGAGTGTGGAGGCGATCCAGGCGGAGCTGCAGCCGGCGGTGCCCGAGCAGGTGTTCGCCGGGCGCACCCTGGCCCAGCTGCAACAGCTCAGCTCCGCCGAGTGCGACCGCCTGGGCCGGCTCGATCGGCCCCTGATCCATCGCGCCGGCAGCGATCACTACGAGCCGATCAGCTGGCCGGAGGTGCATGCGCTGATCGCCGAGGCCTTCCGCACGCCGCCACCGGAGCGGGTGGCTTCCTACAGCTCCGGCCGTTCCTCCAATGAAGCCGCCTACCTGCTGCAGCTGCTGTTGCGGGCTCTGGGCTGCAACAACCTGGCCGACTGCTCCGACCTCTGCCACGCCCCCTCCACCCTCGGCCTCAGCCGCGCCTTCGGCAGCGGCACCTCGATGGTGAACCTCGAGAGCCTCCAGCACGCCGATGGCGTGGTGCTGGTGGGCTCCAACGCGCCGGCCAACCATCCGCGCCTGATGAACGAGCTGATCCGCCTGCGCGAGCGCGGCGGCACGGTGGTCGTGATCAACCCGGTGCTGGAGGCCGGACTGCTGAAGTTTGGCTCGCCCGCCTTCCCGATCCGCTCCATGCTCGGCGGTGGCAGTGAGATCGCCTCGCTGTTTCTGCAGCCGATTCCCGGCTCCGACACGGCGGTGTTCCTCGGCCTGCAGAAGGCGCTGCTGGAGCGCGGCGCCATCGATCTGGCGTTTGTGAAGGCCCATGCCGAT
>JBILDP010000062.1:0-10749 GCA_044352535.1 Prochlorococcaceae cyanobacterium | reverse complement strand
CCCCGCCCTGCCCTCTGCACCTGTGTCGCCCTTATCCGGTCTGCCCACCGCCGCGCCCAGCCCCGCACCCAATGGCCCGCTGCAGGGTCGCCGCATCGGTGTGACCCGCGCCGAGAGCCAGCTGGGGGAAGCCCAGCGGCTGTTCGCGGCCAGCGGCGCCAGCGTGGTGGACCTTCCGGCCCTGGTGGTCACCCCCCCGGATGAATGGGGCCCGCTCGACGATGCCCTGGCCGAACTGGAGAGCTTCCACTGGCTGGTGTTCTCCAGCGCCAACGGGGTGGAGGCCGTGCAGCAGCGGCTGCAGCGGCGCGGCAGCAGCCTGGCGGCCCGGCCCCGCAGCCTCAAGATCGCGGCCGTGGGCCGCAAGACAGCCGCCCTGCTGGAGGAGCTCGGCGCCCCTGCCGATTTCGTGCCACCGGCCTTTGTGGCCGACAGCCTGATCGAGCACTTTCCCGTGTCGGGCTGGGGACTGCGACTGCTGCTGCCGCGGGTGCAGAGCGGCGGGCGCACGCTGCTGGCCGAGGCCTTTGCCGCCGCCGGAGCGCGCGTGGTGGAGGTGGCGGCTTACGAGACTCGCTGCCCCGATGGCCTGCCCAGCGCCGCGGTGGCGGCCCTCGAGCACGGCGAGCTCGATGCCATCACCTTCAGCAGCGGTAAAACCGTGCGCCACACCGCCGCCCTACTGGAGGCGGCCTTCGGCGCGGCGTGGCGTCAGCGACTGGCGAGGGTGCAGATCGTGTCGATCGGCCCCCAGACCAGCGCCCGTTGCCAGGAGCTGCTGGGCCGGGTGGATGCGGAGGCCGATCCCTATGACCTGCAGGGGCTGGTGGCCGCCTGCGCCGATGCGCTCAGAGCTCAACCTTGATCGTGTGCTGGCCCTGCCTGAGCAACAGGCGGCCTCGCTCCACATCGATGGCAGCCACGCTCCAGCCTGGCGGGAGCAGGTTGGTGTTGCGGCCACCTCGATCCCCCACCCGCAGGGCACCGCTATCGGCCCCAAACTGCACCAGGGCCTGGGCGGCGCCGGCAGAGCGCAGCACCCCCTGAAAGCGAAAGCCCTCGGGCAGGGCGGGCGGCGGCTGGTTAGCCACGGCACCAGTTCCTGCTCCACTGGCAGGGGCAACACGGGCAGGCAGGAAGGGATCAGTTCTGCCTACCGGCACCGACGCCACAACAGCCCTGGCAGCGGGCAAGGGTGTGAGCCCGGCGCTGGACGGCACCTGAACGGATGGAGCTGGGCTGACGCCGGCCTGCGGCGTGCGCCCAGGCGGTGGCAGCAGCTGGGGCGAGACCTCCGGCGGCGCGGCCATGCAGCCAGCCAGAAGGGGCAGAGCCAGCAGGGGCCCAGCCAGGAGAGCCGGAGCGCCCCACTGCGGCCAGGGCTGCGGCAGCGGCAGACCTCGGTTCAGCCCCAGGCACCGTCTAGACGTCGCGCTGTTCGACCAGGTCACGGAAACGGTCCAGATTGGCCTGCAGTTCCTTGGTGACCATGCCCCCCAGAATGGTTGGTTCCATCAGGGGTGCCAACACCCCAGGCAGCTCATAGCTCACGCTCAGCTTCACGGCGGTGCTGCCACCGGGCTGGGGATAGAAGCGCACCGCCCCCTTGGTGGGCAGCCCCCCCACCGATTCCCAGTGCAGTTGCTGGGCCTCAACCCGTAGCGTGATGCGCGCCCTCCAGTGGAAGCGGAAGCCCTGGGCAGCAAGGGTCCAGTCGGTGAGATCGGGATTGCCGGGTTCGGTGACCACCGATTCGATCCAACGCATCCATCTGGGCATGGCCTCCAGATCACTCCAAACCGCCCACACCTGCTCCACGGGAGCCTGAATCTCAGTGGTGACGCTGTGCTCGAGCCAACGGCCCATGGGAACTCTCCTCAGTGGCTTCGCTCAGGAACCGGTGGCGGCGTTGGTGGCCAGCTGGGCCTGCCTGCCCAGGATGACAGCGGCGGCCAGACGGCCACTCATGGTGGCGCCCTCCATCGAATCGATGTAGTCCTGCTTGGTGTAACTGCCGGCCAGGAAAAAGTTGGACACCGGCGTGCGCTGATCGGGCCGGTAGGGCTCCATGCCAGGGGCCTCGCGGTACAGCGACTGGGCCAGCTTCACCACGTTGCTCCACACCAGCTTGAGGCCCGCAGCCGAAGGGAACAGCGCCCGCACCTGGGCATCGGTGTGGGCCACGATCTCCTCGGTTTTCTTTGGAATCCAGGGATCCCCTGGGGTGAGCACGCACTGCAGCAGCGAGCCCAGACCCTCCTTGCGGTAGTCGACGGGGCTGGCCAGGGCCAGGTCGGCGAAGCAGCTGAAGTCGGCATCGGCCGTGTACAGCAGGTTGTCGAGGCCAGTGGGCTGATGCACGTCGGCGCGGGCGGCGGCGGCAGCCGGCGTTTCCCCCAGCTCGGTGACCCAGCCGTCGTAGCGCAGCTGCACCGTGGCTACCGGCACGGCCTCGAGCTTGTAGATGTTGTCGAACAGGGGCCAGCGGCGCCAGGCTTCCGGAATCATGCGCTGGATGCCCGGCACATCACAGGCAGCCAGGTAGGCATCGGCCTCAACGGTGATCTCGCCCTCGGGGGTGCCGAGTTTCAGGCCGCTCACCTGCGTATCGGGCTGGCCATCGGGAGTGGTGGCGGCGCCGGCAGCCCCCTCCTCGAACAGCACCTCTGTGACGCGGTGGCGCAGGTGCAGCTTGCCGCCGCGCTGGGTGATGTAGTCGAGGATCGGGCCGGTGAGCCAGCGGTGCGGCGAGCCCTTCAGCAGGTTGAGCTTGGAGGCCTCGGTTTTCGCCGCGAACATCATGAAGATGGTGAGCATGCAGCGGGCCGAGATCGCCTCGCAGTCGATGAAGCCGAGGGCGTAGGCGATCGGATTCCACATCCGTTTGATGCTCTGCTCGCTGCCGCCATGGCCCACAAACCACTCCTGAAAGCTGATCCGGTCCAGGGCGCGGATGGTCTTCATCGCGCCCTCGTAGTCCACCAGCCCGCGCACGATCGGGCTGGTGCCCAGGGCCAGGGCATTGCGCAGCTTGTCGAGCCAGTCGAGCTGGGGGGTGGTGAAGAACGCCTTGAGGCCGTTGAACGGAGCACCAAGGGCAAAACGGAAATCCAGCTCGCGCAGATCACCGCCTGTGTTCACGAACAGGTGGGTGTGGTCCTTGGGCAGAAGGTTTTCAAACGCCCCCACCTTGCGCAGCAGGGCGAACAGGTTGGCGTAGTTGAAGAAGAACACATGCAACCCCATCTCGATGTGGTTGCCTCCCTCATCCACCCAGCTGCCCACCTTGCCGCCCATGAACGGGCGGGCCTCGTAGAGATCCACCTGGTGGCCCGCGTCGACCAGATCCACGGCGGCAGCCAAACCGGCCAATCCCGCACCCACGATGGCGACGCGCACCGCCTGCAACTCGAACGTGGGGCGACTCTATGGAGGAGGAGGCACCGGCAGGGAACAGATCGGCGATCACAGGGTGCCTGCCGCGACCAGGCAGCCCCCAGTGAGCCTCCATACAGTGGGGTGAAAGGCGTCAGCCCGCGATGAGCACCGAAACCGCATCCCTGGAGACGGCCCCGCAGCCAACAGCCCCAACCACCCAGGCCACGTTCACCGCCAGAGACGGCAAGGGCATTCAGATCACCGAGCCGGCCATGAAGCAGCTGGCGGCGCTCATGCAGCAGCAGGGCACTGGCAAGGTGCTGCGGGTGGGGGTGCGCTCAGGTGGCTGCAGCGGCATGAGCTACACGATGGACTTCATCAATGCGGCCGAGGTCCTGGCCGACGACGAGCGCTACACCTACGAGCCCACCGGAGCCCCCAGCTTCGAGGTGGTGTGCGATCCCAAGAGCCTGCTTTACATCTACGGGATGCAGCTTGATTTCTCCACCGCCCTGATCGGCGGCGGCTTCAACTTCACCAATCCCAACGCCACCCAGACCTGCGGCTGCGGCAGCTCGTTTGCGGTGTGAGCACGGGGCCGCAAGGGCCCGGGTGGCAATCTGAGAGCACGACAGGCCCGCCGTGCAGATGACTGCCACCAACACCGGCTCCAATCCCGAATCCAACACCCAAACCGACGAACCATCATCGCTCGACGACTCTTCACTGTTTGAGAGGGCCCTGGCCCGCTACAGCGAAGGAGCACCCCTCGATCAGCTGATCGACGACTTCCAGGCCATCACCCGCCAGGCTCCCGGCCAATCGGCGGGCTGGACCTGCCTGGCGTGGCTGCAGCTGCTCAACGACCAACCGCTCGATGCCCTCCGCACAGCCCGCACGGCGGTGAAGCTCAATCCCCAGGATCCGCAGGCCCGGGTGAATCTCAGCCTCGCCATGCTCGAGACAGGCACCAAAGGCGTGCGTGAGCACATCGAGATCGTGCAGCGAGTGATGGTGATGGCGCCCGAGTTGGGCCAGGAGCTCCAGGACTCGATCGCCGATGGCCTCAACCGCAAGCCGGGCTGGGCAGCCATGCACAAGGTGCAAGCCTGGCTGGCGGGCTGAGGCACAGCCGGTGGCAGCACAACCCGTGGGAACGCAGAGAGGTTGAACCAGGTCCTGCTGGTCAGCAACGGCCACGGCGAAGACCTCAGCGGTGCGCGCCTGGCCTGCGCGTTGCGCGGCCGCGGGCTGAACGTGGAGGCCCTGCCGCTGGTGGGACACGGCCACGCCTATCGACGCGCCGGCATCCCGGTACTGGGCCGCACCAGCCAGGGGAGCACCGGCGGCCTGGGCTACACCAGTCTCTGGGGTCAGCTCACGGATCTCCTGGAGGGCCAACCCTTCTACGTTCTGCAGCGACTGGTGCTGCTGTGGCGGCGGCGACGGCACTACCAGCTGGTGGTGGGTGTCGGCGACCTGCTGGCGGCGCTGGCCGTCTGGCTGAGTCGACGGCCCGGGGCCATCTACCTGGTGGCCTATTCGAGTCACTACGAAGGCCGGCTGCAGCTGCCCTGGCCCTGCGGCTGGCTGCTCCGCCGGGGCAGGATCCGGGCGATCTGGAGCCGCGACGCGCTCACCGCCACCGATCTGAGCCGGCAGCTGGGGCGGCAGGTCCGGTTTCTGGGCAATCCCTTCGTGGATGGCCTCCAGGCTGGATCCGCAGGCGGCGAGCGAGGCATGCAGCGGGTCCTGTTGCTCCCGGGGAGCCGGCTGCCGGAGGCTGGCCGCAACCTGCAGCTGATGCTGGCGGTGCTGGCCAGGATGCCGGCCTCCGCGGAGAGCGAACGCCAGCTCCTCTGGCAGGCCGCCCTGGTACCCGAGTTGAGCGGTGCCCAGCTGCATGACCTGCCGCTGCCGGCGGGCTGGCGGTGGGATGGGGAGGCACTGTTGCGCTGCGGGGAGCGGACCGTGCAGCTGGGCTGGCACGCCTTTGGCCGCTGGCTGGGGGAGGCCGATCTGGTGCTGGCAGCCGCCGGCACCGCCACCGAGCAGGCGGTGGCCCTGGCCAAGCCAGTGGTGCAGATCGTGGGCGCCGGTCCCCAGTTCACGGAGCGCTTTGCCGAGGCCCAGCGCCGCCTGCTGGGCCCGGGCGTGGCATGTGCACCGGGCCGCTACGGCAGCCATCAGCAGCTGGAGGCCAGTGCCGCCCTGATCACCACAAAGCTCGAAGAGCTCCGCGATCCACGACGCTCGCCAGCACTGCGACGGCATCTGCAAGCGATTGCCACCGAGCGACTCGGCCCTGCCGGTGCCAGTGCACGCCAGGCGGAGGCGATCATGGACCTGCTGACTGCAGGCACTGTCTGAAGTGATGGCTGAGGCTGAACCAGATGGCTGAATCCCCTTCCCCCCTGACGCGCGCCAAGAACGCCGTCGACACCCTGCTGGTGGTGGACGTGTTTGTGGTGATCGCCGGGGCCGTGTGGTTTGGCGTGGCGTTGGCCCTGCACAGCCAGAAGATCGAGGCGCCCCTCGAGCTGTTTCAGCAGCTATGGGAACCGCTGTTCACCCCGGCGATCGGGCTGTTGATGGCAGCGGCGCTGCTCAGCGGGGTCGTGGGCTGGTGGCAGCGGCGAGGGCTGCGCTGAGCTCGGGATACTGGAAGCTGAAGCCCTGCTGCTGCAGGCGCTCAGGCACCACTTGCTGGCCCTCCAGCACCACCTGGGCACCATCACCCAGCAGCAGCTGCAGGATCGGCGCCGGCACCGGCAACAGGCTGGGACGTCCCAGCGTCTTGCCCAGGGCCGAGGCGAACGCGCCCATGCTGGTGGGGTTGGGGGCCACGGCGTTGTACGTGCCGCGATAGGCGGGATCCTCCAGGGCGGTGGCAATCAGACGGCAGAGGTCGTGGCGGTGGATCCAGCTCATCCACTGGCGGCCGGAGCCCACCGGCCCGCCAAAGCCCATGCGGAACACGGGCAGCATCTTGCCCAGGGCGCCGCCATCGGGGCCGAGCACGATGCCGATCCGCACCACCACCAGCCGGCAGGCTGAGGGCACCTGGGCGGCGGCAGCCTCCCAGCGCCGGCAGATCTCCGCCAGGAAATCGGCACCGGGGCCACTGGCCTCGGTGAAACACCCATCCCGGCTGGTGCCGTAAAAACCAACGGCCGAGCCGTTCACCAACACCTGCGGGGGCTGATCAAGCGCCGCCATGGCCGCCACCAGCAGCTCGGTGGTGCGCACCCGACTGTCGAGCAGCAGCTGGCGATGGACAGGAGTCCAGCGTTGCTCCGCGATCGGTTCACCGGCCAGGTTGACCACCCCATCAGCGCTGCGCAGGGCCGCATCCAGCTGGTCGTGCTGCCAGCTGGCGGGGTCGGCGGGATCGAACTGCAGGCAGTTGAGTCGCTCGCCGCTGAGCTGGGGAAAGGGATGGGCCCTGCGACTCACGAGCGTGAGCTCATGGCCAAGCTCGAGCAGGAAGGGCACCAGCTCGCGGCCCACAAAGCCCGAGCAGCCCAGCAACAGCAAGCGCACGTGGTGGTGTGGCAGCACTTAGCCTGCAGGCTATCCGCCGCGCTCCGATGGCCGCCGATCCCGCCGCCACTGAAGCCTTATCCGCTGCCCCATCCACAGCCTCATCCGCAGCCCCCACCAAACCAGCACCAGCACAAACCGCACTCAAGAAAGGAAGCCTGGTGCGGGTCAACCGCCAGGCCTACGACGACAGCCTGGAGGCCAAGGCCAGCGACAGCGAAGCGCCGGCCTACATCTTTGAAGGACCAGGCGAAATCCTGGCCGTGAACGGTGATCACGCCCAGCTGCGCTGGCGGAGACCCGTGCCCGACGTGTGGCTGCGCCTGGATCAACTGGAGGCCTTCCCCAGCTAGCCACGGCCTGCACCACGGCCAGCATCCTCAGCGACGCAGCTGGCGACAATCGGCCTGCAGCTGACTGCGCCAGGCCTTCGCCTTGCGCAGCAGCTCACGGCCGTCGCGCAGGTATGTATCCACGTAGCCCATCGTGTAGCGCTCCAGGTCGGCGAGGGCATCCTTCACCAGGCTGAGGCAGTGATAAAGATCGAGGCTGAAACGCTCCACCCCTGCCGGACAGGAGCGTGATCGGTAGATCGCTTCCACCTTCAGCAAACGGGCCTGGCTGACCTCCAGAAAGTTGCAGAACACCTCCATCAAGGTGTCGTCGTAGGGATCAGCGGAAAGGGCCTTGAGCTGGGCCGGGAAGGGATTGATCACCTGGGCCAGTTGCCGATCGATCGGCGCGTAGATCTGCTGCAGCCAATCCAGCATCTCCTGCTCGCTGGCCGCGGCTGAAGGCTGAGCAGCCCTCTTGGGAACGGGGCCACCGGCAGAACCCCCTGCCGGGGCAGCAGCGTCACCCCGTGATGGTGGCCTGGTGGCATGGCGCCGGTCGTACTGGCGGCGGCGGTCGGCATCGCCCAGCAGTTCCCAGGCGGCATTGAGGGCCAGAATCTCCACCTCGTCACCACCGGCATCGGGGTGGTGCCGTTTCACCAAACTGCGATAGGCGGCCTTGATTTCAGCCGCCGTAGCCGCCGGCGACACACCCAGCACGGCGTAAGGATTGCGCTCCGCCAGATCAGCTACTCCCTCAGCCCATTCAGGCTCAGCCTACGAAGGCTCCAGCCCCGATTCGCCATAAAAAAACCCCGGACATAGCCGGGGTTGATCGAGGAGAAAATGTGAGAAGTGAAAAGAAGGGCTGGGAATGTGTGAGGAAACCAGCCCTGGTTGTTCTGAAGATCAGAACTTGAAGGTGGTCTTCAGCAGACCGCCGACGGAGGTGTCGCTGCTGCCGTTGGAGATACCAGCGCCGCGGCCATCGATGAAGAAGAAGGCCGGGGTCACGCTGATGTTGTCGGTGACCTGGAACTTGTACCAGAACTCCATGGCGAAGTTGCCTTCAGCGCCGGATTCGTCAGCCCACTGGGGCATGCCGAGACCGATACCGAAGTCGTTGCCCTTCACGAACATGTCGGACCACTGCAGGCCGACCATCCAGGACCAGAGGTCCACATCGCCGATGATGTTGGTGTTGGCGCGGCCGTAGCCGAAGCCAGCACTGATGGAGGGAACCCAGCCAGCTTCAGAGGGCTGCCAGTAGCCACTGAAGCCGATGTTGTTGCTCTCGTAGGGCAACAGGGAGCCGAAGTTGACCAGCGCGGTGCTGCCGGGGGCAAGGATGGCCTGGCCGTCGGAGTTGGTGTAGGTGTAGACGAAGGCGGCACCCCAGTTGCTGGCGGTGTAGCCGACCTGAGCGGTCACGGTGTCACCCTTGCCAAGACCCAGCTGGCTGTCGCCAACCACAGCCTCGTTGGAGACGTAGTTCACGCTCACGTTCACACCCTGGTCCTTCCAGGTGAGACCGAAGCCACCACCCAGGTTCAGGTTGTAAGCACCGGGAGCACCGGCGTAGGTGAACATGTCGAGCACGCTATCCGAGGGATAGACACTCGGCCACATGCCCAGCATGTCGTCCTGACGGACCTTGGCACCCACGGTGGCGGTGATGCTGCTGCCGATCGGGAACTGGTAGAACAGGCGGTTGATGGACACCACATCGGCATCCACGCCTTCGTCGAAGGCCACTTCAAGGGCAGTGGGGCCAGCGCCGAAGGCGGAGCTGCCGAAGTTACCGGAGCGCAGGGTGGTGCGCAGCAGGTCCTTGCCGGTGAAGCTGGTGTCGAAGATCAGGCGAACGTCGTAGTTGAAGGTGACTTGCTCACCACCACCCTCAACAACGATGTCACCGGTGACGGGATCCTGAACCACACCGGGGATGGGGTTGGAAGCACCGCCGATCACGAAGGTGGCAATACCCTTCAGCTTGGTGGTGGTGGAGAACTGGTTAGCTTCCAGTTCGCCGACCTTGGCCTCGAGGCCATCCACCCGGCCCTTGAGCACGGCGAGTTCCTTCTCGAACTCGGCCATCAGGCGCTTGAGCTCGTCGGTCACTTCGGTGACGCGGTCGAGGCAGGCGTTCAGCAGAGCGGCAGCTTCGAAGCGGGTCATGGCGCGGCCACCCTTGTAGGTGCCGTCGGGATAACCGGCAACGCAGCCGTAGCGCTCGATCAGGTTGGAGAGAGCCTGGTAGGCCCAGTCAGTCGGCTTGACGTCGGAGAACTGGGAGATGCTGGTGACTTGCTCCTCGGAGGCGTACTTGTTGACGCCGTCCAGGTTGAGCTCAGAAGCGGTCGCGGCCACGGGGGCCAGCAGGCCGAGGGCTGCAGGAGCCACCAGCAGTTGCTGGAAGAGTTTCATGGGTTCCTCACACGGAAAGGGCGCAATGCGCCGAGCACATAGTCGACCCAATACCAGCTGGCCTCCAGGGAGCATGTGCCAGAGAACACGCCGTCCAAAAACGATGCCCCCGAAGCCAGGGCTGGCTTCGGGGGCTCTCGCCGGGTCTGCGTGTGCCGCAGAACCGAGTGATCAGGGATCAGGCGCCGCTATCAGCCGGCTTTCTCCGCGATCTGCAGACCCTGCATGCGTTGACTGTGACTCACGGGCACCTCCTCCTGGGGGGATAGCGCCAGCCGGCGGCGCCTGCGGCCACCCGCCGAAGCGAGGGCCACGCCACTGCTGACAAGACTTGTTAATCCTAGGGGTTCCAAGAGCAAAACCCTCCGTGGAGACAGGGGATGCCCACCCAAGCGAAGGCGTTGCCATGGCTTACCCGGTGCAGGCAACCCGCCATGGAGAATCGGGGCTTCAGGCACCAGACCGGTTGTGACGCGACCCCGACGCCACTGGACCTTCCCTGCGCGCACCCACAAGGCCAGGCTGCGCCGCAACCTCCACTCGGCGCTGGAGTGGCTGGTCTGCCGGTTCGCCGTTCACGGCGACCGCCCGGTCTTCGCGGCCGAGCAATTTCCTTGGATTGAGGGGGTTGAGGCCGATTGGCAACGCGTGCGTCGTGAACTCGATGCCGTGATGGTCTACCGATCCGAGATGCCCAATTTCCAGGACATCCTGCGGGAGGTGCGGGGAATTCAGAAAGACGACGACTGGAAAACCTTCTTTCTCAAAGGCGTGGGGATGAACTGCGCCGAAAATGCTCGGCGCTGCCCGGAAACCATGCGTGTGCTCCAGGAGATCCCCGGTTGCACCACCGCGTTCTTTTCCATCCTCTCTCCGGGCAAGCACATCCCTCCCCATCGGGGTGCATGGGCTGGGGTGCTGCGGCTGCATCTGGGGCTGATCGTGCCGGAGCCCGCGGAACGCTGCCGGATCCGCATCGCCGATGAAGTGCACACCTGGAAGGAAGGCAAGTGTCTCGTGTTTGACGACACCTACAACCATCAGGTCTGGAACGACACCACGGGGT
>JBILDP010000239.1:0-3158 GCA_044352535.1 Prochlorococcaceae cyanobacterium | reverse complement strand
AGTGGGCCTGGGTGCTGCTGCTCTCACCCCTGTGGCTGATTCTGTTTGGCGCCCTGGGGCTCGGCCCGATCTTCACCCGCACCAGCGACCTGCTGCCGATCGCCCGCAACACCCTCGGTTTTCTGGGTGCGGCGGTGGCCGCCTACCTGATCGCCCAGGCCACGGTGGGGCGCAAGTTGCAGGACGACAACGGCGAGGCCAGCTGAGGGCTGGTCCGCTGGGCCGTCGCCGTTCGCCTGTGACTAGCTGCGGCTGCGTGGGCCGACAGCCTCCAGAGCCTCCAGGCGGCAGCGCAGGGAGGTGGCCGGTTCACAGGCGGGCTTGCTCTCCTGGGCCACGGGCTCCATCTGGGACCGCAGGCGGGCCAGGTTGTCCTCGTAGAAGCGCTTGAGCTCATGGAAGCGCTTCACGGGCTGGCCGTAGAAACTGCGGCCGGCCAGGGTGGGGAACGAGGCCCACTCCGGTGCCAGCTTGTGGGCCAGCTGGGGCGTGAAGATGCCCTGATCCGCCATGGCCAGGGCGCCGCGGCGCTGGATCAGGAAGAGAGCCCCCTGGTCCTGCACCTGGGGGCCGAAGGCCTGGGGACCAAAGCGCTGCAGGCCGAGGCTGCGGGTCACCAGGTCCCAGGTGAACGGCATGAACTGATAGGCGCCGGCAGCGGCGCTGGCGTAGCGGGCCGTGCGGTTCACCCGGTCGGGGTGGCGATCCAGCGAGGGCATCAGCCCACCGCCGAACATGATCCAGTAGCCGATGTCGTTGCCATTGGCCCAGGTGCCCTCGGCATAGCGGATGGTGTTGAGCAGGGCCCGGCGCTCGGGCGTCATGGCAAACACCCGCGGCGGTGGCGGCGGCAGGGGCAGGCTGCGAAACAGGGTGGCCACCACGGCGGCGTCGGGAGCTTGGGCGGGCACGGGGCTGGAGTCGGCAGCCACCAGCTCGGTGGTGCCAGCGGCGGCCTCGGCGGAACGCTCAGAGGCGAACGCGGCAGGCGTGGCCAGCGGCAGAACGGAGGAGCCCATGGCAATGGCCATGGCTGCGGCGGCGGGCCTCAAGGTCGGGAGGATGCGCCAGGGCATGCAGAGAACTCACGACTTCGCGCAGCAATTTGCCGAAAACCCGGCAGGAAGCCAGCCCGAGCCCAGCCAATCTGGAAATCGTCCACTCGTAGCGACAATCACCGTGCGGCATTTGAAACCCAGTGGTCGCCAACCTTTCCGGCAAATTGTTCAACAGCGAACCAAATCCACAACAGCTGACTGATCGGAACTGCTGATCAGGTTTGCGGCAGAAATGAAGCGGCAAAGTGCCGCAGCGCCGCTGCGGCCTGCTCCGCACCGTTGGCCGGCAGGGGCTGATCCGTGGCGGGCAGCAAGGGCTGATCGAGCTGCCAGTCGCCGTTGCGCAGCTGGGCCTGCGACAGCAGGCGATGGGGGCCATGGCGCAGCAGGGCCCGCTCCAGCACCGCCGCCTCCGCGAAACCCTCGCGGTGCACCAGGTGAATCCCCACACCCTGGCTGAGGGCCTCGCTGAACGTGCTGTAGCCGGGCTTGGTGATCACCCGGCCGCAGCAGGGCATGGCATCGAGCGGCCGCAGCCCATCGGGCAACAGGCGGCCATTGGCCACCCGGGCCAGGGCCGGATCGGTGCCAACAAAGGTGAAGCCAGGCCAGCGCTCCAGCAGGGCGGGATCCAGCTCCAGCCCCAGGCCCCCGAAGCTGATCAGCACGCAGCGGTCGCGCTGCTCAGGCAGCTGGAGCTGCTGGCGCAGCACGTGGGCCGGCAGGCGGGGACTGGAGGCGGTGAGGCCCACGCGCACCTCGGCAAGCCCCCAGGGCATGGCCATCGCCAGCGGACAGTGCAGCAGCAGGTCGCCCTGGCGGTAGCGCTGCAACGCCTGAGCCGCCGCCCCGGCGAAGGGAGCACCCATCGGGCCATAGATCGCATCCCAGCCGAAGCTCGCCAGCCACAACAGAGGCGCCCCCAGCGAGCGGGCGAGATCGGCTGCCGCCGGTGGCACATCCCCCAGCACCAGCCGCGGCCCAGGCTGCTGCCGGAGCCAGGCACTTTCCCGCGCCAGCTGCTCGGGCAGCTGCCGCTCAAGCTGCTCCAGAGCCACCAGGGTGGCCGCCGCATCGGCCCCGAGGGCATCGGCCTGGATCACGCCCACATCCCAGCGGCAACGGCGCCGCAGGTGCGGCACACCCGCCAGGGCCCCATCCAGGAAGCGATCGGGCAGGGCCGTGGACACCACCAGCGTCCAGCCGGGCTCCAGGCGGTGCAGCGCCTCCAGCACCGAGGCGGTGCGCGACCCATGGCCGAAGCCGTGGGCACTCACGCAGGCGTAGATCAACATGCCTCCACCTCCTCCGCCTGCACCAGCTCCGCCTGCCACAGCTTCTCTTCATAGAGGAGCTGGCCCTCAAGGCCATACCAGCGGTGGCTGGCCAGGCGCAGCTGGCCGTGCTCCAGTTCCACCCAGCTGAAGTGGCGCAGCTGGCGACCCTGCTGGTCGGCGCCGTGGCGGGGCACGCAGGCGGTGTTGAGGTAGGCGGTGCCGGCGCGGTCACGCTGGAAGCTGCGGCGGGCGCCCTGGCCGCGTTTGAGCAGGTGGTGCATGTGGCCGAACACCACCAGCGGCAGGGAGCGCCGGCGCTGGATCGCGGCGATCGCCAGGCTGAGGTCCTGGTCGCCCCAGTCGCAGGCGGGCTTCTTCCAGTCGCGGCCGCAGGGATCGGCGGGTTCGCTGCCCAGGCCGGCGGGGCCGCAATGGGCCAGCAGCACCAGCGGCAGCTGGGGATCGGCGGCAGCCGCCGCCGCCTCGATGCGCCGGGCCGATTCCTCCAGGCTGGGCAGCCCGTACACCGCCTGCACCCCTGGCGAGAGATGGAAGCCGCCTCCGGCGGTGCCCGGCCGGGCCCCCACCACCGCCAACCCGGGGGGGGTGAGCTGGCGCAGGCCCCAGCCGCAGTGGTGCTCCCCGAGCCAGTCGAGCTGGCGACGCATGGTACGGCCACTGGCGTCACGACCGGCGTCGTGGTTGCCGAGGATGCAGGCCAGGGGCAGGTTCAGAGCGGCCAGGCGCTGGGGAATGCGGGCCTGCCCGTCGCTGAGATCACCCACCACCAGCAGGGCATCGGGCTGCAGGCTGGCCAGCAGGT
>JBILDP010000061.1:0-10812 GCA_044352535.1 Prochlorococcaceae cyanobacterium | reverse complement strand
CGGATCCCTGAGCACCCCGTCGCGCACCGGCTCCAGCAGCAGGCTGATCAACACGGACGCTCCAGCGGCAGGGTCCCCAGTGTGGGCGGTGGTCACCGGATGAGCGGTGGTCGCCGGGTGAGCTGTGTTGCACTGCCCTACGGCATCGGCACGAGCGCGACTGCAGCGGCGGCAGGCAACGGATAATCAGCCCAACACGAACGCGGGCCGATGGTGTTCAAGCGCAAGGCGTCCTTCTTCCTCGATCTCAGCGGCGACGCGGCCGGCAGCGGCGCCGCCAAACCGGTCACCATCGCCGTGCGCGAAGCCCAGCCCGAGAAGCAGGACTCCCCCAAGGGCACGGCCGCCGGTATCGCCGTGCCTGCAGCCAAGGCTGTTTCTGCATCTAAGGCTGTGCCTGCAGCAAAAGCAGAACCCGCTGCACCGGCTGAGCGCGCTGCCGGTGAGGGCAAGCCCATGCTCACCACCGCCGAGGCCATCGCCGCCGAGCTGCGCGCCGCCCAGGAGTCGCTGCCGCCCCCCAGCACCGCCACCTTCGCCCCCGACTGCCTCAACCCCGCCAACGCCCTGCCCCAGAAGCGTCGCCGCGCCGGCGCCAACCTGGCCGGCTTCAAGGCGATGGGCGCCAGCCTGCTGCGCAGCTGAACCCGGCTAGCTAGCCCGCCAATCCGGCTCGCCAGGCCGTGAGCTGGGCCGCCGCCGCCACCGCGGCCGTGGAGGTGCGCAGGATCGTGGGGCCCAGGCTCACCGGTTGCCAGCCGCGGCTGAGCGCCAGCTGCTCCTCTGCCGCACTCCACCCCCCCTCCGGGCCAATCGCCAGCCGCACCCGGCTGGGGGCAGCGGCGGAATCAGGCCCTGTTGAGGCGAGCACCTGCTGCAGCGCCTCGAGGTTGGCGTGGCGAGTGGTGGCCAGCAGGCGCAGCTCCCCGCGGCACCGGGCCTCGATTGCAGGCCCCCGATCGAGCTCCGCGGCCAGCTCCTGATCCAGCGCCAACTGCGGCAGCCACAGGCGCTCACTCTGTTCGCAGGCCTCACGCACAATCGCCTCGGCCCGCTCCAGTGCCAGGGAGCCGGCCACCCGCCGCTCCGCCTGCACCAGGGTGAGCTGATCCATGCCCAGCTCGCAGGCCATGCGCAGCAGCACGTCGGCATCGCGCCGGGGCGGCGCCACCAGCAGCTCCAGCAGCGGAGCTGGTGCCGGCTCACGCTCCAGCGGCGCGGCGAGGGGTTGCTCCAGCCGGGCCTGGTCGGGGCCCTGCAGCCGGGCGCCCCAGAGCCCGCCGCAGCCGTCGATCACCGCGAACCGGTCACCGGGGCGCAGCCGCAGCACCCGCCGCAGGTAGTGAGACTCCGCCGCTGCGAGCGCCAGAGTCTGATCCGCTGCAGCTCCCGCCGCCAATCGGGCGGGCTCCACCAGCAAGCGCCGCCACTCGCGCGCCACCGCTCGCTCAGTCCTCGGAATCGCCGGCTGCGTCGCCCATCAGCGGGAACAGGGCCTCGGCCTGCTCCTCCACCGGCCAGTCCTCGTTGACGCCACCGATCACCAGCTCCTCGATCTCCACCACGTCACGGTCGAGCTGGCCGAGGGTGTTGATCAGCACGTCGAGGGCGATGGCATCGCTGGTGCCCAGGTCGACCCAGCAGCGGGCCCAGGCACCCTGATACTCCAGCTGGCCCAGGTTGTGCATCAGGGCCAGGTTAGCCGACTCGGCCTGCTCGGCCTCGTACACCATCCAACTCAGCTCGGCCCCCTCCTGCTCGTGGGTCTGCAGGTTTTCGGCGTTGAAACCGCCGAGCTTGCCGAGGAAAAACCAGCTGTCAAACGCGGTTTCCACGTATCCCCGCTCCCCCTGGCCGGGCGGATGGGCAAAGCGCAGCCAGATCCAGCAGTTGAAGGGATCCACCTCGCGAAACCGCACCTCCATCGCCGGCACCTTGCACGCCACTCCCCCCTATCCAACACCGCGCCCGTTCACCGGGTGGCGGCAAGCTGGGGCGATGCTCGAACTGCGCGGCATCCGCTACCAACCGGCCACGGCCTCCCGGCCGGTGCTTCAGGACGTGAACCTGCAGCTGCCGGTGGGCGAGCTGGGCCTGGTTTCGGGCGCGAGCGGCAGCGGCAAGACCACCCTGCTGGAGGTGATCAGCGGCCTGGCGGAGGTGGATGGCGGCAGCGTGCTGTGGAACGGCGAACGGCTGAACGGACGCCAGCGGCGCTGGCTCAGCGGCCTGGTGTTTCAGTTTCCCGAGCGCCATTTCCTCGGGCTCACGGTGGGGCAGGAGTTGCGGCTGGGCCAGCGGCGGCTGGCCAGCGAACAGCTGGCCCAGGTGCTGGAGCTGGTGGGCCTGGAGGGGCTGTCGCTGCAGCAGCGACCCGAGCAGCTCAGCGGCGGCCAGCAGCGACGCCTGGCCCTGGCCGTGCAGCTGCTGCGCAATCCGCGGGTGCTGCTGCTGGATGAACCCACGGCCGGGCTCGACTGGGCGGTGCGCCGGGAAGTGCTGGAGCTGCTGGCCGTGCTCGCCCGGGAGCGGGCCGTGCTGGTGGTCACCCACGAGCCGGAGCTGTTCGCCGGGCTGGCCCAGCGCCAGTGGCAGCTGGAGGACGGCACGCTGCGGGACACGCTCCGTACGATGCCTGCATTGGTGAGGGGCGAGCGTTGAGCGACCAGCTGCTGCGGGCCACCGCCGCCGGGGGCGGCATCCGCCTGGTGGCGGTGACCACCACCGTGGCCAGCCGCTATGCCCGCCGCCGTCACCAGCTCTCTTATCTCACCACTGCCCTGCTGGGCCGGGCGATGACCGCCGGCCTGCTGCTGGCCAGCTCGATGAAGGTGGCCCACGGGCGGGTGAACCTGCGCATCGCCTCCGATGGCCCCCTGCGGGGGCTGATGGTGGATGCCGGCCGCGATGGCACCGTGCGCGGCTACGTGGGCAACCCCGGCCTCGAACTGGACCTGGTGCATGAGGGTGATGGCCCCCATCACTTCGATTTCCGCCAGGCCAGCGGCACCGGCTACCTCCACGTGGTGCGGGATCTGGGCGAGGGGGAACCCTTCAGCTCCACGGTGGAACTGGTGAGCGGCGGCATCGGCGACGACGTGGCCAGCTACCTGCTGCACTCGGAGCAGACCCCCTCGGCGGTGTTCGTGGGCGAACGCATCGACAGCCGCGGGGTGGCGATCAGCGGCGGGGTGCTGGTGCAGGTGCTGCCCAAGGCTGCCCGTGAGCCGGCCCTGGTGGCCCTGCTGGAGGAACGCTGCCGCGAGGTGAGTGGCTTCAGCCAGAAGCTGGAGGCCTGCCAGGGCAACCTCCAGGCCCTGCTGGAAGACATCTTCCCCGACCTCGACCCCCAGCCCTACGACGACGCCGAGGCCCGCCAGGAGGTGAGTTTCCACTGCCCCTGCAGCCGCAAACGCAGCGTGAACGCCCTCAAGCTGCTGGGCCGCGACGAGCTGTGCTCCATCCTTGCCGAAGACGGCAAGGCCGAGCTCACCTGCCACTTCTGCAATGAGGTGTATGAGGTGGGCGGCGGCGAGCTGCAGGAGCTCATCAACGAGCTCACCCCCGCCTGATGGCGGGACCGAGCAGCTGGGCGGAAGCCTGGTAGAGACGGTCCTGCAAGAGGGTCATGATCGACACTCCCGGGGCCATCTCGCCGGTGCCATCGAGCAGGCGGATGATCATGTTGAGGTGCTGGAGGGCTGCGTGGCAGTCCGGGTCGGCGAGATCGATCGGCCAGGGCCTCTGCAGAGCCACAAGGGTCCGTTCCAGGCTCAGAGCCGGGTCCTGCTCCACCAGATAGCGGGCCAGCAGGGGCGGATTGAGGTTGTAGGCGATGCCGATGTGCGGGCGGGCGCGGATCTTCATCGCCTCGCCCGGGAGATACAGGATCGTGCGGCCCGCCTCCGCCGTGAACAGGCGACCACCGATGCGGTAGTCGATGCGGCCGTACTGCAGAAACGCCACCACGGCCTCATGGTGCTCATCCACCACGGCGGCCGTGGGCGTGCAGGCCACCACCGTGAGGCCGACATCACCCAGCAACCGCAGGGCCGAGCGCTGGGCCACAGGCACGCCATGGCCGCCGGGCTCAAGCCGGCGCAGGTTCATGGCCAGCGCCAACTTCTCGTGCAGCGCATCGAGCTGGTCGAGCTGCAGCGCCTCAGCGTTGCCGAAGGGGAGCTGGGCGTTGGCAACCCAGGCGGCCAGATCCCCGCCTTGGCCGGGAGCCTGCATCGGTGTCAGCGGCGCTCAGCACCGATCAGCAGCGCCCCCAGCAGCAGCAGCAGCAGCGCCGGCAGGCTCTGCAGCTGCAGGCCGCTGAGCGGCAGGGCGGGCAACAGCGCCGGAGCGGCCAGGGCCGCCAGCAGGCCTCCCGCCACCAGCCCAACACAGAGCAGCCCCAGGCCCCAGCCGATTGCCACCGGCAGCCGCCCCAGGCGCCACTGGAGACTGATCACGGCCATGGCGGTGGCCAGGGCCAGCAGCAGCTCCGGCGACGCTGCGGGCACCAGCAGCAGCAGGGCCAGCAGCACGCCGCTCACGCCCAGGGGAAACCAGAGCTGGCGGCCGCTGCCGAGCCCCAGAGCGGGCACGGCGACCGCCGGCGGGGTCACCTTGGGCAGGGCGGGCAGGGTGAGGCGGGGCGGCGGAGCGGCGGGTTGCTGCTCGCGCACCGAGGCGCTGCGGGCTGCGGTGCTCACCCGGCCCTGCTGGCGGTCCTTGAGCCGCTCCATCAACACGGCGTCGTAGGCCGCCTCCACCCGGGCGCGCACGAGCGGGTCATCGCCCGCCTCGGCCAGGCGCGCCTGGCGCGCCGCCTGAACCGTGTCGAAGCTGGCATCAGCCTGCACCCCCAGGATTGCGTAGGGGCCGGAGGAACCGGCTTCGGGTTGGGGCTGGCCAGAACTGGTGGTCATAGACCTGGGGGAAGGGCGGCACCGCGTGGGGGCGGCAGACCTGTCTTTGCAGACCTGTCCTACTTAAAAGAGGGGCTCGCTGCAGTGAAAACCAGCCTCCTGTTGCAACACCTGGCGGCGGCGTTCCGCCTCGGCCCGGTCCAGGCGATGGCGACGCTTGAGCAGGGGCATCTGGGGCGGCAGATGGCTGCCCTCCCGCATCTCCACCGCAGCGTGGCCGGCGGGGGCAAAGCTCACGTAGTCACAGCCCCCATCCGACCGGGGCCGCACCAGCCAAAATGAGGCAGGCATGGCTGTCATGGTTCGTTACAGCCAGTCTGGCGCGCCGAACCGGTCCACTGCGGGCCCTGGGCTGTTCTGATGCTGTTCTGCCGCCGCACGGCGATGCAGGGGGTTGAGGCGCCCTCAGGCTGGGACAGCTACAGACTGATCGGCTCCATCCCGCTCACCACCGGCGCCACGGCGCTGAGCTCGAGCTCGGGGTGGTCGTCGCGCAGCTGATTGAGGTTCCACTCGTTCTTGAACAGCAGCACCGGCCGGTTCCAGGCGTCGCGCACGGTCTTGCAGTTGAAGATCCGCCCCACCTTCTCCAGCTCAGCCCAGCCGCCCACCACCCAGCGCGCCACCGCGAAGCCCAGGGGCTCCAGGCGCGTCTTCACCCCGTATTCGTTTTCAAGGCGGTATTGCACCACCTCCAGCTGCAGCTGGCCCACCGCCGCCAGGATCGGGTCGCGCTTGCTCTCATCGGTGTCGTAGAGGATCTGCACCGCCCCCTCTTCCCGCAGCTCATTCACCCCCTTGCGGAAGCTCTTGAACGCCGAGGGATTGGGATTGCGCAGCCAGGCGAAGATCTCCGGGCTGAAGCAGGGGATGCCCTCGTATTCCACCTTCGGCCCCAGATACAACGTGTCGCCGATGGCGAACATGCCCGGGTTGTTGAGGCCGATCACATCACCGGGATAGGCGTCGTCGACCACCTCGCGGTCCTGGCCGAACAGCTTCTGGGGCCGCGACAGGCGAATGGTCTTGCCGGTGCGGGCGTGCTGCACCGTCATGTCCTTCTCAAACCTGCCGCTGCACACCCGCACGAAGGCCACCCGGTCGCGGTGGCGCGGATCCATGTTGGCCTGCAACTTGAACACAAAGCCGCTGAATCCCGGGCGCACGGGCTCGATCGCGCCGGCGCTGCTGCTGCGGGGCGAGGGCTTCTGGGCCAGCTCCAGGAAGGCATCGAGAAAGGGCCGCACGCCGAAGTTGGTCATCGCCGAGCCGAAGAACACCGGGCTGAGCTCGCCGGCGTGCACCAGCTCCAGGTCGAGGTCGGCACCGGCCCCCTCCAGCAACTCCAGCTCCTCCAGGGCCTGATCCAGGAGTTCGGGCTCCACGGCACCCGAGTCGCGGGCCTCCTCCACCGACAGCAGCTTCTCTTCACTCTGGCGGCCCCGCTCAGCCCGCTCAAACAGGATCACCTGGCGGCTGCGGCGGTCGATCACGCCGCGGAAGCGGTCGCCGCTGCCGATCGGCCAGTTCACCGGCCAGCAGGCCAGGCCGAGCTCCTGCTCGATCTCATCGAGCAGCTCCAGGGGCTCGCGCCCCGGCCGGTCCATCTTGTTGATGAAGGTGAAGATCGGGATCTGCCGCATGCGGCAGACCTCGAACAGCTTGCGGGTCTGGGGCTCTAGGCCCTTGGCCGCGTCTTCCAGCATCACCGCGTTGTCGGCGGCCGCAAGCGTGCGGTAGGTGTCTTCGGAGAAGTCCTGGTGGCCGGGGGTGTCGAGCAGGTTGATGGTGCTGCCCGAATAGTCGAACTGCAGCACGGTGGAGGTGATCGAGATGCCCCGCTGTTTCTCCAGCTCCATCCAGTCGGAGGTCACCTTGCGCTGCTCTCCCTTGGCCTTCACGGCGCCGGCCTGCTGAATTGCGCCCCCGTAGAGCAGCAGCTTCTCGGTGAGGGTGGTCTTGCCCGCGTCGGGGTGGGAAATGATCGCGAAATTGCGGCGCCGGGCCACCGCCTCGGCCAGGGCCTCGAGCTCCGGGGTGAGGGCGGCCGAGGAAGCGGAGGGTGGGGACACGCTGGTGTCCAGGGCGGTGCTGCTGCTCATGGGCTCAGCCTGGCAGAACAGGCAGCGGCCATGCCGTCAGGGCAGGCGGCCCCACACCTCCAGATAACAGTCGCCGAGCGCATCCACCCGCAGACCGGCCAGCCCGGCCTGCTGCAGTTGCCCCGCCACCTCCGCCGGTGTGAAGGCGGCATGCAGGGAGGCGCGGTAGTCGCGCCGCAGCACCTCCGGGGCCGAGGCCATCGATGCGGCCACCAGCTCTTCCACCGCGGCGTCGCTGGCGGGCCGCCGCAGATCCTGCACATACACAAACGCCCCGGGGGCGGCGAGCTGGGCCACCGCCCGCCAGAGGCCCAGGGGGTCGTGCAGGTGGTGCAGCAGGCTGTTGCTCACCACGGCGCTGAAGCTGCCGGCCAGGGGCGTGGGCTCCGGCAGGGGCAGCAGCGCCTGGGAAAAGCGCAGCCGGCCGCCCAGCTCCGGCTCAGCCGCCAGCCGCTGGGCTGCCACCGCCAGCATGCGCGGGGCCCCATCCACACCCAGCACCGTGGCTTCGGGCCAGCGGCGGGCGAGCCGAAAGCTGATGTTGCCCGGCCCGCAGCCCAGGTCCACCAGCCTCGGGCCTGGGCCAGCCCCACAGAGGGCCGCCAGGCGCTCCACCATTGCCTGGTCAGACGCCTGGAAATCGGCCGCGGCATAGGCCTCCACCTGGTCGGCCCCATCCATCAGCTCGGGCTCGGGAGTGCGCTGCAAGGCCATGGGACAGGGGCCGAACGGGGTGCTGATGGCTCTGGGATCCAGCCTGCCAGCCCAGCGCCAGCCGCCGCAAAATTCCAGATTTAGAGCTGGCGTCGCACACTCGACACCACCGGTGGTGGTGGTTATGGTCTTTCCACTCAGGTTGATATCCGTGACCCTCTCTGCCCAGCGCCCAGCGCCCACCGGTGCCCTGCCCCTCGACGACAGCGGCATCTCCAGCAGCGCGAGCGGCAGCAGCGGCAGTGCCCGGACCGACTTCCCCGCCACCGCCCCGGCGGCCAACCCCGTTTTTTACCGCACCTATTCCCGCAAGCTGCCCGCCGGCCGGGAGAGCTGGCACCAGGTGGCCGAGCGCAACCTGGAGGGCCTGCGCAAGCTGGGCCATCTCAACGACGACGAAGTGAGCCTGCTGCGCCGCATGCAGCAGCAGCAGAAGGCCCTGCCTTCCGGCCGCTGGCTGTGGATCGGCGGCACCCCCTGGATCGAGCAGAGCGAGAACTTCTCCGGTGCCTACAACTGCACCTCCACCAACCTGGTGGACTGGGAGGCCTTCGGTCTGATGATGGACCTGGCGATGATGGGCTGCGGCACCGGCGCCATCATCGAGCCGCACCTGATCAACCGGCTGCCGGCGGTGCGCAACGCCCTGCAGATCACCGGCGTGACCGACATCGGCTCCACCCCGGCCGGCGCCCGCCAGGAGCACACCAGCCACACCATCGAGGGCAACCGGGTGGCGATCAAGGTGGGTGACACCCGCCGCGGCTGGGTGGACAGCTACCAGCTGCTGCTGGAGCTCTGCAGCGACGAGCGCTTCGATGCCGGCACGCCGATCGAGATCAGTGTGGATCTCTCGGACGTGCGGCCGGTGGGCGAAACCCTCAAGGGCTTCGGCGGCATGGCCAACCCGGTGAAGCTCAAGGATCTCTACGGCCGCGTGGCCCAGATCCTGGGCAAGGCCCAGGGCCGCCAGCTCACCTCGGTGGAGTGCTGTCTGCTGATCGATGAGGCCGCCGTCACGATCGTGGCCGGCAACATCCGCCGCAGCGCCGGCATGCGCCAGTTTGCCGCCGATGATCTGTCGGCCGCCGGCGCCAAAGACAACCTCTGGCAGCAGGACGAGGCCGGCAACTGGCGCATCGACCCGGAGCGCGACGCGCTGCGGATGGCCAACCACACCCGGGTGTTCCACTCCCGACCCAGCCGTGAGGTGGTGCTGGAGGCCGTCACCAAGCAGTTCCAGAGTGGTGAAGGCGCCATCCAGTTCGCCCCCGAGGCGATCGCCCGCTCCAACGCCGACCTGCTGCCCACCCCCGAGCTGCGCGAGGAGTTTGTGGGCATCTACTGCGACCAGGGGCGCGAGCGGGCCGCCCAGTGGCTGAAGCTGCACCACCCCGGCCTGGAGGCCGACGAGCTGGAGCACCGCCTGGGCCGCTACGGCCTCAACCCCTGCGGCGAGATCCTCGGGGCCGACTTCCACTGCAACCTGGCGGAGATCCACCTCAACCAGATCCACCCCACCGACTTCCAGGCCCAAGACGACGCCTTCCGCGCCGGCGCCATCGCCGTGGCCTGCCTGCTCAACCACCGCTTCGAGGTGGAGCGCTATCGCCAGAGCCGCGCCTGGGATCCGATCGTGGGGGTGAGCTTCACCGGCCTGTTCGACTTCTTCGTGCACGCCTTCGGCACGCCCTGGCTGAAGTGGTGGGAGGCCGGCCGCCCCGACAGCGAGGAAGGCCGCGCCTTCAAGGCCCGCGAGGCCGAGTATCTGGCCCGCTGGAAAACCAGCGTGCACGAGGCGGTGTGGGAGTACTGCGATCGCCATGGCATCCGCCGCCCCAACCGCTGCACCACCGTGCAACCGGCCGGCACCAAGAGCCTGCTCACCGGCGCCTCCCCCGGCTGGCACCCCCCCAAGGCCCAGCGCTTCATCCGCCGGATCACCTTCCGCAAAAACGACCCGGTGGCCCTGGCCTGCCTCGACTACGGCTACACGATCGTGCCGAGCCAGAGCGACAAGGACGACCAGGGCCGGCTGCTCGACGATCCCTTTGATCCCCGCTGCACCGAGTGGCTGGTGGAGATCCCCACCGAGGTGAGCTGGGCCAATCTGCCCGGCGCCGATGCGGTGGAGATCAACAACTTCTCCGCGCTGGCCCAGTTCGACTTCTACATGCAGGTGCAGCAGCACTACACCGCCCACAACACCAGCGCCACGGTGGAGTTCCGCGAGCACGAGATCGAACCCCTCACCGACGCCATCCACCGGGCCATCGATGAAGGCCAGGGCTACATCTCCGCCGCCCTGCTGGCCCGCTTCGACGCCAACGCCACCTTCCCGCGGCTGCCGTTCGAGCCGATCGATGCGGCCACCTACCAGCGCCTCAACGCCGAGGTGGCGGGCCGCCGCCGCACCGAGTGCTTCTTCGAAGCCCTGCAGCGCTATGACGGCGGTGAACAGCCGATGGAGGCGGGTCCGGCGGGATGCGACAGCGACAAGTGCCTGCTGCCGCTGGCCAAGCCCAGCACGAACTGATGGCGAAGCTGGGTAGGCGGCAGGGGCGGGTTCTGGCCCTGCCGCTGCTGCTGCTCGCGCTGGTGGCCTCGGCCTGCCAGCCCGCCAAGCCGCCGGAACCCACGGCCGCACAGAAGGCAGCGGCGGCCAGGGCAGCGCAGCAGCGCCTCGATCAGCAGCGCTGCCTGCGAGATCGCGACACCCTGCGCCAGCAGCTGAATGCGCTGCGCTCCACCGAGGTGGAGCTGGCCCGGGCGAGGGCCGAGACCTATGTGCCAACGCCGAGGCCGCAACCGCTGGATCCGGCCCTGGAAGCCCGCTTCAGCCAGGCCGATCAGGAGCTCGACAGCGTGCGCTACCAGCAGGCCCTCGACTCCTGGCAGCAGGCCGAACGCCAGCGCTACGGGGCGTGGAGTCAACGGCAATCCAGCCAGCAGCAGCGGCTGGAAGAGCGCCAGCGCCGCCAGCTCACGAGCCTGAAGGCGCTCAACAGCAGCCTGTTTGATCCGGCCAAACCGGAGCAGCTCTCCCAGGCCGCCGTGACCAAGTACAGCAGCTGCGA
>JBILDP010000238.1:0-3176 GCA_044352535.1 Prochlorococcaceae cyanobacterium | reverse complement strand
CCCGATGTGGAATTCATCCCGATCTCGCGCACGGTGGATGGCGAGAGGCTGGTGGACGAGCTGGTGATCCGCTTCACCCACACCGAACCGATCGGCCATCTGCTGCCCGGGGTGGCGCCGACCGGCCGGCGCGTGGAGATGGCCCTGGTGGTGATCGTGGGGGTGCGCGACGGCAAGGTGGCCTACGAGCACATTTATTGGGATCAGGCCGGCCTGCTGGTTCAACTGGGCCTGCTGGATCCAACTGGGCTGCCGGTCGGGATCGACACCGCCGCGCGCCTGCTCGCCGCCACCGGAAGGGGCTGACGAGCAGCGAGCTGATCAGAAGCGATCGGTGTGGTGATGCACCGCGCGCCAGTGGCCGGATTCCTTGCGGAAGATCGTGGTGGCGCGGATATCGCTCTGGATCGTCTCTCCGGCCTGGGCCATGCCCCGGGTGCGCTCGATACACACCACATAGCCCAGCTCGGCAATTTCAACGAAGCTTCGCTCATCCGCCACCAGCGTGCCCTGGAAGCCCATGGCCGCTTCCTTGGTGAACTGTTCCATCACCGCGGTGCGGCCCGTGCAGCGCGCACCGGTGGGGCCGAGGTGGCTGATGTCGTCCCCCTCAGACCAGATCGCCGCGAAGGCCGTGGCATCACCCGCCAGCAGCTGGTTGCCCGCTTCATAGAACGCGTCGGCGGCGTCGGCAATGGTGGCGGGCATGGTGAGGATCCGGCAGGCGGGGTGGGAGCTCAGGCCGCTGTTGAATATCAGGCTTCGCTGGGATGCGCGATCACCCGATCGATCAGGCCGTAGTCCCTGGCCTCGGCCGCACTCAGGAAGTAGTCGCGGTCGGTGTCCTTCTCGATCTTCTCGAACGGCTGGCCGGTCATGTCGGACATGGCGTGGTTGAGCATGTCCTTGATGCGGAGGATCTCGCGTGCCTCGATCTCGATGTCGGAGGCCTGGCGACGACTGGTGCCTCCCAGAGGCTGGTGAATCATGATCCGGCTATGGGGCAGGGCCAGCCGCTTGCCCTTGGTGCCGGCTCCCAGCAGGAAGGCCCCCATCGAGGCGGCCAGGCCCACGCAGATCGTCACCACGTCGGATTTGACGTATTGCATGGTGTCGTAGATCGCCAGGCCCGCGGTCACCGAGCCGCCCGGGGAGTTGATGTAGAGGTAGATCGGCTTGGAGTTGTCCTCCGAATCCAGGTAAAGCATCTGGGCCACCAGGGCGTTGGCCACGGCGTCGTTCACCTCGGAGCCCAGGAACAGGATCCGCTCCACGCCCAGCCGGGTGTAGATGTCGACCCAGCGCTCGTACTGGCTGCCGGGCAGGCGGTAGGGAACGCTGGGGGTGCCGATGGGCATGATTCGGGGAGGTGCGGGGCGGTTGGGGCGTTGGGGCTGGCGCTCAGGGCGCCGGGGCGTCGCTGATCAGCCGATGCCGGCCGGGCTGCGACCTTCGGCGATGGCAGCGGCGTTTGGCAGGTCTTTCTGGCTGCTGAGCACCCGGTCGATCAGGCCGTAGTCCTTGGCTTCCTCGGCGGTGAGGTAGGTCATCCGGTCGGAATCCTTGGCCAGCTGTTCCACGCTCTTGCCGGTGTTCTCAGCCAGCATTTCCAGCATGGTGTGCTTGTTGTGCAGCACCTCTTGGGCACGGATCTGGATGTCGCTGGCCTGGCCCTGGGCGCCGCTGCGGGGCTGATGCAGCACGATCGAGGCGTGGGGCAGGGCGGCGCGGTGCCCCCTGGTGCCGGCCGACAGGATCATGGCGGCGGTGCCCATCGCCTGGCCGATGCAGATGGTGTGTACCGGCGGTTTCACGTAGCGGATCGTGTCGCAGATGGCGAAGGCCTCGGTTTCAAAGCCGATGGCGTCGCCGGAATACCAGGAGGTGCCGGTGGAGTTGATGTAGAAGAAGATCGGCTTGTCCGGATTGTCGAATTCCAGATAGAGAAGCTGGGCGATGATCAGCTCGGTTACATCCACACCCATCTGCCGCTTGGCATCGTCGTCGCTGAACAGCGGCAGACCCAGATACACGATCCGCTCCTTCAGCAGCAGGGAGGGCAGATCGGGCGGCGGGGTGCGCAGCACGGCTGAATCGCCGTAGTAGGGGGCTGACACCGACATCCGCAAACCTTGTTCGGGCACTGGATCGGAGCCTAGCGGGGGGGCCTGGGCTTGCGCTTGTTTACGGCCGGTGCGGGCTCGGCTGCCTTGGCGGTGCTCTCCGGCCGGCTCTCAGGCCGGTTGTCAGAGCGATGGGGTTCAGCCCGGCCAGCCTCATTGCGGCTGCTTTCGGTGCGGGCGAACACGATCCGACCGGTGGGGTTCTGCAGGGCGCCGGTGATGATCACGCCGATGCGCTCGCCAATGCGGTTGCGGGCCCCTTCCACCACCACCATGGTGCCGTCGTCGAGGTAGCCCACGCCCTGGTCTGCCTCCTTGCCCTCACGGGCGATCTTCAGTTGCAGCTCGTCACCTGGCTGCACCTCGGGGCGCAGGGCCATCACCAGCTCGCTGAGGTTGAGCACCCGCAGCTCCTGAACCTCCGCGACCTTGGCCAGGTTGTAGTCGGCGGTTAACAATGTGCCGCCGGTGTCGGCCGTCAGGCGCAGCAGCTTGTCGTCGACGCCGTTGCCCTCGTAGCGGGTGCTGTTGACCACGAGGCGCCGGCCGTACTGATCCCGCAGCTCGCTGAGCAACCTCAGGCCGCGGCGGCCCCGGCCACGCTTCTCGCTGTTGCTGGAATCAGCCAGGGTCTGTAGTTCGTCGATCACGCACTGGGCCACGATCACCTGGCCCTCCAGCAGGCCGGAATCGAGGAGGCCGCGGATGCGGCCGTCGATGATCACGCTGGTGTCGAGGATCTTGGCGCTGGCCGGCTGCAGCACCCCCTCGGCCACCAGCAGCGCCTCGGCATTGCTGGGGGAGAACAACCTCAGCAGGGTGCGCCCATGCACCTCGGCCAGGTTGTAACCCGACACCCCAAAGAACACGTTGCTGAGCACCGCCGCCAGCGGCTTCACGAACACCACCTCCCAGGGCAGCGGCAGCAGCAGGATCGGAGCCAGCAGCAGGTTGGCCACCAGCAGGCCCAGGATCAGGCCCACGGCCCGGCTGATCAGCAGGTCGGTGGGCATCGAGCGCACCTGGGCCATCAGGCGCCGGCGCAGCTGACCG
>JBILDP010000060.1:0-10865 GCA_044352535.1 Prochlorococcaceae cyanobacterium | reverse complement strand
AGTGGCACCTGGGCCGCCCGCTCGGGATCACCGGCAAACACGAACAGCAGCCCCTGGCCGATGGCGGTGGCGTAGCTGCGGCAGCGCGAGCGCGGGCTGGCGCAGGCGGTGGCCTCAGCGGCCGGCTCCGCCTGGGGAATGGCCGTGCAGGCGCCGCTGCCATCAAAGCTCCAGCCGTGATAGGGGCACTCCAGCTCGCCCCGGTCGTTGATCCGCCCCTCGCTCAGGGGCACCAGCCGGTGGGGACACACGTCGGCGAAGGCGCGCCACTGGCCGGCGCTGCGATCCCACCACAGCACCAGGTCTTGCTCCAGCAGGGTGAAGCGCCAGGGGGCCGCCGGATCGAGATCCTGCAGGGCCGCCACCGCATACCAGCGCTGCAGCCAGTGCTCCTGCCAGCGGGGATCGGCGGCAGGAGCTGCGTTGGCGGCAGGAGCGGCAGACACAACCATGCCGGTGGGCGGGGCAACTGGCTGGATGATGGCGCGCCGCCAGCCGGGCCTGATCAGCAGCGCTGATCTGCAGCCCACTGTGATCGGCGGAACCTTGCCGGCAGCCGTTGCGAACGCCAAGGTGAGATACCCGGACGCACCTCTGCGATGAGCTGGAGCGAACTGGAACGGCTCGTGGACGAGGCCGAGCACGACAGCGACATCGGCCGCGCCCTCCGGCACTGCCGCAGCCGCGATGAGCTGGTGCTCGCCGCCCGCCGGCTCGGCTACCGCATCACCCGCGTGGATCTGCTGCGCGCCTGGCAGGAGCACCAGTGGGAGCTGGAGCACCACCGCGCCGCAGCCCGTTAAGGCGGGCCGTTAGGGCGACCCATCAACTCGACGCCGAGGTGTAGAAGCGCTGGGCGTAGCGCCACAGCAGCCGGCTGCCGACCAGGCACAGCACCGCCGCCAGCAGCGAGCCCCCCGCCCAGGGCAGCGAGCCCCGGCCCAGCAGCGCCTCGGCCGGCACGGTGGTGAGGAAGGCCACCGGCAGCACAAACGTGAACACCAGCCGCAGCGCCGGCGGGTAGGCGCTCACCGGATAGCGACCCGCCACCAGGGTGTAGCGCAGCACTTCGGTGGCGTTCCACACCTTCACAAACCAGATGCTCATGGCCGCCAGCACAAACCAGAGGCTGTAGAGGATCCCCAGGGCCGCCAGCAGCAATGCCAGGGCCAGCAGTGCGGCTGCGGGGGAGCGCGCCACCCCGCCCTCGCTGTGGGCCAGGGCCCAGCCGATCAGCCCAAGCCCGGCCGCGATCGCCGGCAGCCCCCAGGGCGACACGGTGCGGGCCGACAGCCAGAACTGGCTGTCGATCGGCTTCAGCAGCACGTAGTCGAGGGTGCCGGTCTGCACGTGGTTCACGATCCGGCTGAGGTTGGGCTGCAGCACACAGGTGGTGAAGCCATCGAGGAGCGTGTAGAGCCCCAGCACCACCAGCGCCCCGCTCCAGCTCCAGCCCCCCAGGCTCGGCCCGCCGGCAAACAGCAGCTGCAGCACGAACAGGCTGCCGGCCAGGTTGCCCAGCACCGACACCAGCTCGATCGCCGCATTGAGCGGATACTCCAGCTCCGCCGCCAGCGAGGTGCCCCAGAAGCAGCGCAGGCTGCGCCAGTAGCGCTGGAGTGTGCGCATTGGCAGGGCCATGGGCGCATCGGGAGCCATCGCTCAGGCCCCCATCGCCGAGTAGCGCCGCACCCCGGCCCGCCACAGCCAGGCGGCCACCGGCAGCAGCAACAGGCACCAGGCGGCGATGGCGCCGAAACCCACCGCCAGGTTCACCGGCTCACCGGCCAGCAGCCGGGCCGGGAAATCCACCATCCAGGGAAAAGGGGTGGCCAGGGCCAGGCGCCGCACGGCCGGTGGGAAGGTGTCGAGCGGCGCCACCAGGCCGGAGAGAAACAAGTAGGGGATCAGCAGCAGCCGATCCAGGGCCGCCGCCCGCTCGCTCCAGAAGCAGAGGGTGGTCACGATCACCTGCAACACAAAGCGCAGCAGGAAGGCCGCCTGGATCGCCACCAGCCCCAGCAGCAGCGCCGCCGGCGAGGGCCACCAGAGCACATCCGGGGCCGCCAGCGCCACCGTGAGCAGCATCAGCGCCACAAACGGCACCCGCGTGGCCTGCTCACTCACGTGGGCCGCCAGGTAGCGCCAGAGCGGTTGCAGCGGCTGCAGCAGGTAGGGCGAGAGCCGGCCCTGCAGGGCGTCGTCTTCAAACACATGGATCAGCCACACCACCGTGAACTGGCGCACCACGAACGCCGCGATGAAGTAGTGACTGAGCTGCTGGGGGCTCAGGCCGGCGGCGGCTCCCGCGCCCGAGCCGCTCCACACGCCCAGCATGATCAGCGGCAGCACCCCCGAGAGGGCCCAGAGCGCGATCTCGGCGCGGTATTCGAGCATCAGCGCGTACTGGCTGCCCAGCAGCGCCCGTGCCACCCGCCAGGCCCGCCTCATGCGCGCCCCCCGGCGGCGGCCTGCCCCCGCTGGCGGAACAGGCCGCCGATCAGCTCCTCGATCGGCGGGTCGCTCACCTCCAGATCCACCACGGCGAAGCGATCCAGCAGCGCCGCCACCCGCTCGGTGAGCTGCTCACGCGGCACCAGCAGCCGCACCTGATGGCCTTGATGCGCCTCCAGCTGGCCGAAACCCGCGAAGGCCTCAGCCGGGTGCAGGTCGGCCAGCTCCAGCCGCACCTCGCGACACGGGGCCAGGCGCTGGGTGAGGTCGGCCAGGGAGCCGTCGTGGAAGAGCTGGCCCTGGTGGATCAGCAGCACCCGCGGGCAGAGGGCGGTGATGTCGCCCATGTAGTGGCTGGTGAGCAGCACGGTGGCGCCGGTGCGGCGGTTGTAGTCGGCCAGGAAGTCGCGCACCCGAGCCTGGGCATTCACATCCAGCCCCAGGGTGGGCTCATCGAGAAACAGCACCGCCGGCCGGTGCAGCAGCGCCGCCAACAGCTCGGCCTTCATCCGCTGGCCCAGCGAGAGCTTGCGCAGGGGACGCTGCAGCTCCGGCCCCAGCTCCAGCATCTCGGCCAGCTCGCCGATGCGCCGCCGCGCCTCCGGCTCATCGATGCCGTACACGGCGGCATTCACCCGCAGCGAGTCGAGGGCCGGCAGGTCCCAGATCAACTGCTGGCGGTTGCCCATCACCAGGGTGATCTGGCGCAGAAAGCGGGCCTGCCGCCGCCAAGGCTCATGCCCCGCCACCCGCAGCTCACCGCCGCTGGGGTGGATCAGGCCGGTGAGCATCTTGAGGGTGGTGGTCTTGCCGGCGCCATTGGGCCCCAGAAACCCCACCACCTCGCCGGGCTCGATCGCAAAGCTGATCCGATCCACCGCCACCACATCGCGGTGGCGCCGCCGCACCAGATGGCGCAGGGTGCCGGCCAGGCCGGGCTGCTTCTCGCTGATCCGGTAGGTCTTGCTGAGCCCGCGGGCCTCGATGATGCTCACGGGGAGATCGTCAGGCGGGAACGGTGATCACGCTGCGCTCACCTGTACGCCCTTCCAGAAGGCCACCCGCCCCTTGATCTCGGCGGCGGCATCCTTGGGCTCGGGATAGAACCAGGCCGCATTGGCGTTCATCTGGCCGTCCACCACCACGTTGTAGTAGTGGGCCTCACCCTTCCAGCCGCACACGCTGCGGTGGCTGGAGGGCTGGAAGCAGCCCTCCACCAGGGCCTCGGGCGGGAAGTAGGCGTTGCCCTCCACGGTCACGATGTCGTCGCTGCGGGCGATCAGCTGGCCGTTCCAGCGGGCTTCGGTGGCCATCGGCAAGGAGCAGGGGAGCTACGGCCGCGGTTCTAGCGGCTCCTGGCCAGCATGGGGCACGCGAGCAACAGGCAAGGCCATGACCCTGGTGGCGGTGACGGGCGCGTCGGGCAAAACCGGCTGGCGGGTGGTGGATGAGGCGCTGACGCGCGGCCTGCAGGTGCGGGCGATCGTGCGGCCGGGCTCGGAGCTGCCGCCGGCCCTGGCCGAGGCGGAGCGGCAGGGACGGCTCGACGTGCGCCGGCTGGAGCTGCCCCAGGGCGATGCCCTGCAGCACGCCCTGGCGGGATGCGATGCCCTGGTGATCGCCACCGGCGCCCGGCCCTCAGTGAACCTGGCCGGCCCCCTGCAGGTGGATGCCCTGGGGGTGCGTGAGCAGATCCTGGCCTGCAAGGCCGTGGGCCTGAGGCGGGTGGTGCTGGTGAGCTCCCTGTGCGCCGGCCGCTGGCTGCATCCGCTCAACCTCTTCGGCCTGATCCTGGTGTGGAAGCGGCTGGGCGAGCAGTGGCTGCAGCAGAGCGGCCTCGACTGGACCGTGGTGCGCCCCGGCGGCCTCAGCGAGGACGACAGCCGCGCCCAGCGCGAGGGCGTGGTGTACAGCGACGCCGACCAGCAGCAGAGCAACAGCCTGCCCCGCCGCCTGGTGGCGCGGGTGTGTCTCGATGCGGTCGATACCCCGGCCGCCAGCGGCCGGATCATCGAGATCACCAGCAGCCCCGCGCAGCCGCCCCAAGCCCTGCAGGCCTGGCTGGCCGCCTGATCCAGCTCTGGGCTGGGGAGCACACCGCCAGGCTGCTACAGAAAAGCGCCACAACTGTGGCGCTTTTGCTGACACGACTCTCCCCCCCAACCGCCCCCCCAACCGCTGCCCAGGGATGGGGCTCAGGCGACCCGATCCATGCGACGCGTTCAGAGCAGGCCGCGATAGCGCACCAGCAGCTGCACCATCGCCCACGACCCCAGGGTCACCTTCACGGCCACCAGGGCGTTGAGCAGGGGGATCCAGCCGCCACTGTCGATCTCCCCGAAACCGCCACTGCCGAAGCCGCTGCTGAGGCCTATCCCGATGCCCGGCACCAGGCCGGCCAGGGCCAGCAGCGCCACCAGCACGAAGGCCACCACCGCCGCCTTCTCCCACAGGTCGGCGCGGTAGTGCCGGTAGAGCCGGTCGGCCACGCGCACCGAACCGCTGATCAGCAGCAGGCCGATGGCGGTGCCCCCCGCCACACCGGCCGCAAAACCACCCCCGGGGGAGAGGTGGCCGCGCAGGGCCAGTTCCACCGCCACCAGGGCACACACCGTGGCCCCCAGCTGGCAGAGCACCACCGAAGGGGCATCCTGCAGCCCGCGGATGCGCTGCTGCTGCGGCTCGCCGCTGAGGATCCAGCGCACGCCGATCGAGGCCAGGGTGAACACCACCACCTCCGCCACCGTGTCGTAGAGCCGGGTGTGGAGGATCACCGTGGTCACCAGATTGGGCACGCCGCCGGCCACCAGCAGCTCCTGCAGGGATGCAGCCAGGGGCAGTGGTTGCGGCAGGGCCAGGGCCAGCGGCGCCAGGCACAGCAGCACCGCCGTGATCGCATAGAGCAGCTGGGCCGGCCGCGGGCCGCCAACGGAACGGAAGCGGCTCATGGCTTGGGCTTCTCCTCGGGCTGGGGCTTCTCTTCGGGCTGGGCTGCAGCCGTGGATGGCAGGAAGCGCGCGCCACGGTGCTCGAGGCGGTGGCCCGCCGCTTGCCAGCCCTGGAGGCCGGGCTGTGCCGCCAGCCGCTCCAGCAGCTGGGGGTTGTGCAGCAGCAGGCGGTACCCGCCTTCCCCAGCCGGTTCCAGCAGGCCGTGCAGATCGCCATCGGCAGGGCCGAGCAGCTCCAGGCGCAGATGCAGCGGCTCGAGCCAGCGGCGCAGCTGGAGCTGCAAGGGCTCGGGCGGCAACCCGGCCGGCGCCGCCAGCCGCAGCACCATCGAGGAGCGCAGCGCCACCGCATAGAGCGTGGTGGAGAGCAGCGTGCCCACCAGCGCCTCGGTGAGCGCCACGTCGGCGGCGCCCAGCAGGGCGTAGATCAGGGCCGAAACCGCCCCGAGCAACCCCCGCAGCACGAGAGTTTGATAGGGGTTGCCCTGCGCCACCAGCAGGATCGCCGTGAGCGGAAGCAGGGCCGTGACCGGCAGGAGCAGGGGGAGGTCCTGGGTAAGCGTCATCGACGCACCTCGGGGTCGGGATGGGCGAGGCGCCCCACCTGGGAGCGGCTCACCTGGGAGCAGCTGGCCAGCACGTAGCCGAAGATCGTGTTCCAGATCACCAGCGAGATCAACGCCAGCAGCAGCAGGGGCCACTCGCGGTTGAGCCGCAGCAGCAGCCCCAGCAGCATCAGCGCCGAGCCCAGGGTGTCGCCGATGCCGAGGAAATGGAGCTTGTGCAGAAAGCTGCTGCGGCCCAGCAGCGGCCAGGTGCCGGCAAACCACAGCACCAGACCGCCTACCAGGAGCAGGTCGCTCAGCACCTCCAGCACGCGGTGGATCGCGAGGGGAAGCAGGGCGGCCATCAGCGATCCACCCCCCGCAGCAGATTGGCCAGCAGCATCACCGCGGCGTTGCCGACGCTGAGCACGATCACACCGACAACGCCCACCATCCAGTCGTCGCGCACCACCGACACCACCAGCATCAGCAGCGCGACCTTGGTGGAGAGGCTGGCCAGCGCCGCCAGCCGGTGCCACACATCGTTGCGGCGGCAGGCCACCAGGATCGGCAGCAGCAGGGCCGCCACCATGCCGAGCTGCACGAGCTCCAGCCAGGTGCTGTTCATCTCCCCTCCTGCCGCGGTGCCAATCGGTGCACCCGGAAGGCCCGGCCGGAGACATCCAGCCCCAGGGCGATCGTGAACGGGGTGAGCGTCACGCGGAACACCTCCAGAAAGATCAGCAGGGCCGAGCCCGAATCGCTGAAGCTCTGGGTTTCGAGCTCCTCGGCGAGGGCCCGGCTGGAGCGCAGCAACACGAACCCCTCGGCGAAGGCCTGGGGGATCGCCAGCAGGCTGTCGCGCAGCGCCGCGATCAGCTTGCGCAGGGGCAGGCGGCGGCTGCGGCGCGACATCGGCAGCAGCACCGCCACCAGCACGCCGATCAGCACGTTCACCCGGCCCGGGTCGCCGGTGAGCAGCAGCCAGATCAGCAGCCGCAGCGCCACGGTGATCACACGGCCCATCCCAGCCCTCCCCCCAGCAACAACGCCATCAGGGCCGCCCCCACCACGGCGATGCCGCCGAGCAGGTCGTCGAGCTGCTCCAGCTGGGGCAGGGCGAGGCGGCGGGCCCCGCCAGCGGCCCGCCGCCCCAGATCCAGCAGCAGCTCCAGGCCGGCCCCCGCCGCCAGCACCGCTGCGGCCTTGAGCAGGCTGCCCTGGGCCGGCAACGGCGCCAGCAGCAGCCCGCCGCCCAGCAGCACCAGCGCCAGCAGTGCCGGGCCGAATGGCAGCCCCCCGGAGGCGGGAGCCAGGGGCCGCAGCAGCAGGCGGGCATAGACCGCCGCCGTACCCACCATCGCCAACAGCAGCACACCGCTGGCCGGGCCGCTGAGGCCGCGGCTCAGCCCCTCCTTGGCCCAGAACCCCAGCAGCGGCGGGGCACCAGCGATGGAGAGCGCCCCCAGCCACAGGGGCAGGGCCTGTTGCAGCGGCAGGGCCGACTGCCGCCAGCGCGCCAGGTTGCGCTCCTGCACCCGGCCAGCCAGCAGAAACAGCCCCGCCTTGGCCAGGCCATGGGCCAGGGCATACACGCCGCCCACGGCGGGATCGAGGATCACCAGCCCCACCTGCGAGAGGGTGCTCCAGGCCAGCAGCCGCTTGAGGTCGGTTTCCGCCAGCGCGTAGAGCACCCCCAGCAGGGCGCTGGCCAGGCCGATCGCCACCAGCAGCGGCTGCAGCTGCGGGAGCAACTGGCTGAGCCGCAGCAGCGGGCAAAGGCCCCCGGCCACCACCACCCCGGAGAGGAGGGCCGACACCTCGGCCGGCGCCTCCCCATGGGTGCGCGGCAGCCACAGACCACTCACGAAAACGCCGGCCTTGGTGAGCAGCGCCACCAGCAGCAGCGCCAGCACCAGGGCCTGGGTGGCGGCCCCAGCCAGCGGGGTGAGCTCGGCGAGGGCCGTGAACCGGAAGCTGCCCGTGCGCATGTACAGCAGCGCCACTCCCAGCAGATACACCACCATCACGGTGTTGCCCACCAGCAGGTAACGCAGGCCAATCCACAGCTGCAGGCCGCCCAGCTGGCGCAGCATCAGCAGAAAGGCGGTAATGCCCACCACCTCCAGCGCCACGTAGAGGCTCACCAGATCCACGGCCACAAAGGCGGAATCGAGACCCGCCAGCAGCACCATCAGCAGCACCGGAAACGGCCCGGTCAAGGGCTGGCGCCAGCCGTCGAGCAGCACCGCCAGCACCACCAGCCCGTTGAGCAGCACAAACGGTGCCGCCATGGCATCGAACTGCAGCAGCACCCCCAGCGGGCCGATCAGCTCCAGGCTCCAGGGGCCCAGCCCGGCGCTGAGGGCCAGGCCCAGACCGATGCTGAGCAGGGCTGAGAGCAGGGCCAGGGGCCGGGCCAGCGATGGCAGCAGCGGCGCGGTGAACGCCGCCAGCAGCGGCAGCAGCAGCCAGCTGATCAACAGGGCGCTGGAGGCGTCAGCCATGGCTGCCCGCTCCGGAGGGGGAGCCATCCGCCGCGCCGCGGAGCTGCTCAAAGCTGGCGGTGTCGAGCAGGGGATCGATGCGCGCGAGGCGGGTGATCACCACCAGCAACAGCGCCTGGATCGAGAGGCCGATCACGATCGCCGTGAGGATCACGGCCTGGGGGATCGGGTCGGCCCAGGCCTGCATCGGCTGCGGCAGCACGGGCGCCTCGAGGATCGGTGTGCGCAGGCCGCTGCGGGCAGCCAGCAGCACGAACAGGGCCACCACGGCGCTGCCCATCACATCCATGGCCAGCAGCTTGAGAAACAGGTTGCGGCGCAGCAGCAGCCCGAGCCAGCCGGCCAGCAGGGCCAGGAGCACCAGGGCTTCCAGCAGTCGAAAGGGTTCCGCCAAGGCGAAGCACCCGATGGTGGCCAGGAAGTTAGGGAGGGGGAGCGGCGGGTTGGGTCAGCGGGGCGGCTCCCGCAGGAACCGCGGCGGGCCCTGCCCAGCCAGGCTCGCCAGGCCGCGCCCGTAGGCCAGCCAGCGGAAGTCGCCCAGGGCGGCGGGGTCGACCAGCCGCAGCAGCGCCTCGCGGCGGGCCAGCTGGGCGGCCAGATCGCTGCCCTGCTGCAGGCCGTGGAGGCGCTCGGCCAGGCCCAGGGCCAGCAGGGCCTGGCCCTGGCGGCACTGGCCAAGGGGTTGCCAGCCGCAGGCGATGGCGGCGGCGTCCACGCTCTCGATGCAGAGGTGGGCAGTGAGATCCCAGGCGCCGGGCTCCTGCAGCGGATCACTGCTGGCCCTTTGCTCCCGGTAGGCCATCAGCGTGCCGTTGCTGCGCTGGGGGGCGTAGTAACGCCAGGCCTCCAGGGCGTAGTCGATCACCAGCAGGGCACCGGCCCCCAGGGCCTCGCCACAGCAGGCCAGCCAGGGCGCCAGCTCGGGGTGCAGTTCGCTGCACCATCCCTCCGGGCGCTGGGGGGATGGGGGCAGGAGCCCCAGGGCTTCGAGTTGCGAGGCCGCTTCAGGCTCCAGGGGATCGCCGGGCTCCAGCCGCAGCGAGGGCTGGGCAGCCGCCCCCCCGTGCAGGGCCACCATCTGCTGGCGCCAGAGGGCCCCGTGCCACACGATCCGCTCCACCGCCAGGGCATCGAGCACCTCGTGGGCCAGCACCACGCCCCGCACCGGCGCGGCGGCCAGGGCCTCGAAGCTGCTCCAGCGGCAGGGGAGCGGGCAGGCGGCGAGGCGCTGGCGCTGGCGCTCCGCCATGCCGGCATTGGGCTCCACCAGCACCAGTTCGGTGCGCGCCGCCAGCTCGGGCCAACCGGCCGCCAGCCCCGCCGCCAGATCGGCCGCCAGGCTGCCCTCACCGGGGCCGGCTTCCACCAGCGCCAGGGGCGCCTGGGGATGGTCGGCGGCCAGCGCCGCCAGCCACTCCACCAGCTGGGGCAGCAGCAACGCCGCAAAATCCGGGCCCAGCGACGGAGCTGTGACGAAGTCGCCGGCCGGACCGATCCGCAGGCGCCCGGCCCCGTAGGCACCGTGCTCCGGGTCGTGCAGCACCCACTGCATGTAGGTGCGGAACGGCACCGCGCCGCCGGCGGCTTGGAAACGCTGCAACAGCCAGGCCGGCACGGTCACGCTGGGGAGGCAGCTCAGGGAGAATGCAGTTTCCCTGAGGCAGGTGCATGGGTCGGGTGTGGGGCGCGCTGCTGGGTGTGCTGGCCAGCGTGCTGGTGCTGATCACGGGTGTCCTGGGTGGCGGCGCGGCGGCCCTGGCCTACGACAACCCCGACCTGCTGCCCGACCACCCCACCCCGGTGATCGACCTGGCCAGGGCCCTCACGGACACCCAGCGCACCGCCCTGGAGCAGGAGCTGGAGGAGTTTGAGGGCACCAGCGGCTGGAAGCTGCGGGTGCTCACCCAGTACGACCGCACGCCCGGCCTGGCGGTGAAGGACTTCTGGAACCTCGACGAGCGCTCCTTGCTGCTGATCGCCGACGAGCGCGGCGGCAACCTGCTCAACTTCAACGTGGGCGACGCCCTGTTTGCGCTGATGCCGCGCACCTTCTGGGTGGAGCTGCAAACGCGCTACGGCAACCAGTACTACGTGCGCGACAACGGCGAGGACGCCGCCATTCTCGACGCCCTGCACGCCGTGAAGGGCTGCCTGGTGATCGGTGGCTGCCAGGTGGTGCCCGGGCTGCCCCAGGAGCAGTGGCTGCTCACCCTCTCCACCTCGGTGCTGGGGGGCCTGGTGGTGGGTTTTGCCGCCTATCCCCGCAAGCAGGGTCGGAAGGTGGAGTGGGCCTGGGTGCTGCTGCTCTCACCCCTGTGGCTGATTCTGTTTGGCGCCCTGGGGCTCGGCCCGATCTTCACCCGCACCAGCGACCTGCTGCCGATCGCCCGCAACACCCTCGGTTTTCTGGG
>JBILDP010000237.1:0-3188 GCA_044352535.1 Prochlorococcaceae cyanobacterium | reverse complement strand
GCAAGCTGGGGCGGCCGATCACCCACCACGTGGTGGTGAACCTGGCGGCGATCCGGCGCATGGCCGATGCCATCGGCGGCATCGATGTGAATGTGCCCAAGCGCATGGCCTACGTGGACAACAGCCAAGGGCTCACCATCGATCTGCAGCCCGGCCCGCAGAACCTCAAGGGCCGTGATCTCGAGGGCTTCCTGCGGTTCCGCCACGATGAGCAGGGCGACATCGGCCGCATCGAGCGCCAGCAGATAGCCCTCCAGGCTCTGTTCCGCAAGCTCACCCGACCGGAATACCTGGTGCGTCTGCCGGCCCTGCTGGCAGCCGCTGGCAAGGATCTCAAGACCGACCTGGGCCCGATGGAACTGGGTGGACTGATCACCGCGATGGGAACCACCGAGCTGAACACCAAGCGCCTGGGCGGCCAGCCGTTCATGCTCGACGGCATCAGTTATTGGGACGCCGAGTGGCCCCATGGCGACGAGGGCATGGGCGAACACGGGGATGACGATCCGGGTCGGGGCCGCTATCAGGGGCTCTATTAGCGGTTCCACGCTGCTGCTGCCACCCGTGCCATCACCGTGAACGCCGAGTTGCTGCGCAACACCCTGAAGCTGGCAGTAGCGGCCTTCATCACCGCCGCCCTGGCGGTGCATTTCGATCGCATCCAATACATCTGGTACCCGCTGATGGCGGTGGTGATCGTGGTCGACGACAACGACGACCACACCGTGGCGGCGGCCAGCAGCCGCATCCTGGGAACAGTGATGGGCGGCCTGATCACCTTTCTGGTGCACACGATGCTTTCCGGCTGGATCGGCGTGCTGGTGTCGCTGCTGGTGATGATCCCGGTGCTGCAGCTGCTGGGCTGGCAGAACGCCCAGGGCACCGCTGGGCTCACGGCCGTGATGTTCCTGATGATCCCCAGCCACGCCGCCCTCAACTGGGATTACGTCTTCAATCGCGGTCTCGACACCATCGTGGGCTGCGCGGTGGCGATCCTGGTGGGGCTGATGTTCTGGCCGCGCAGTGGCATGGCTGAGCTCACGGCCGCCGACGGCGAGTTGCGCCAAGTGCTGAACCGCCAACTGGCGCACTACAGCGATTGGCTGGCCCAGCGGCGAGCGCGGCCCCAGCCTCTGGATCCGGCCCCCCTGAGCAGCACCCTGCAGCGCATGGAGCAACTGGTGTCCGTCGAGAGCCGCGGGCCCAGGCACCAGGTGCTCAAACGCAGCGGCTGGGAGCAGCGGCTGCGGCTCTGGCAGCTGGCTCAGCTGCACTGGATCGCCTGGGAGCGGCTGATGGCCGCCCTGCCCCAGGTGGAGAGCCAGCAGGCCGAGCCGCTGCGCCGGTCGGTCGCCGAGCTGCAACGGCAACTGGGTGGCGCGCCGGGGCCCACGCCTCTGCGCGATCCGGGCCGGTGGCACGAGCTCTCCCAACAGCTGCACCTGCCCCTGCTGTCCCTGCTGGCCCTGGCCGAGGAACAGCGTCCCCTGCATGCCGCCCTCGGCGGCTTGAACCGCATGGCGCCGCGATGAGCCAGCTCCAGGGCCTGCGCAATGCCCTGCGCACCGCCGTCACCGCAGGGCTGGGCAATGGCTTCGCCAGCATCTCCGGCGTGGAATTCAGCCAATACGTGGCCCTAACGGTGCTGTCGGTGTCCACCGGCACCTACGGCGCGGCCATGGCCCTGGGGCGCCAACGCCTGCTGGGCACCGTACTGGGCTCGCTGTTGTTGCTGATCGGCTACGAGGGCCTGCACGGGGTCCCGCTACCCCTGGCGATCGCGATCACCCTGGGGGCCCTGCGCCTGCTGGGCGGACTGCTTCAGCTGCAGGTGGGCTACAAGGTGGGCGGCATGATCATCGTGATGGGCTGGCTCGTGCACGAGGGTGGCCTGGCCACCTGGATCCCGATCCGCTTCTTCTGGACGAGCTTCGGGGTGCTGATCACCCTGCTCGGCCTGCGGTTGTTCTGGCCCGCCCGCAGCCTCGACAGCAGCCTGGCCCAGCTGGCCCAGCTGCTCGGAGATCTCCACAGCACCCTGCGCGACCTGGCGGCCCGGGTTGATCCAGCCGCTGCCGGAGCCGCGGCCAACCCAGTGGGAATCGCGCGCTACCGGGCCCTGCGCAACCAGCTGATCGCCCTGCGTCGCCAGCGCCCCACCTGGCTCCAGGAGCTCGGCGCCATGCCCGAGCGGCACCCCGCGGCGCTGCTGATGGCCAACTTCGAGACCACCGCGTCCCGGTTGATCACGGTGGTGGGCGGGATGGTGCGCGAGGCCCCCACCTTCCGGGACCCCCAGCTGGTGGCCGGGCTGCACCGCTGCGAAGCCGACCTGCTGCAGGCCATGGCCGACCAGCTCGAGCAGTGGCAACGGCAGCTGGAGGGGAGTCGGGGCCTGCCCCGACCGCCTGCACAGGGATGGCAGGCGCCAGCGAGCTGGCGGGCACTCGATCAGGAACTCCAGGATCCCCTTGCCAACACGGCCTCAGTGGAGCGCCTGGAGCGCATCGCCAGCCGGCTGGTGCTCTGCCGCCAGGCCGAGGAGGCCCTGCGCACCTGCCAAGCAAGCTGGGCCGCACTGGCGAAGAGGGCCTGAACCCAGCCCATGGCCGAGCTCAATCGCCTGCTGCAACAGCGCCATTCCCTCTACCGGGGTTTGCTGGCGGTGGAGGTGATCGCCCTGCTGGGCCTGCGCGGCCTCCAGGAGGCGCCTCGTCTGGTGAGCGTGGTGTATCTGCTCATTTCCGGTGTCGCCGTGATTCTGGATTCGCCGCTGCTCCCCAAGAACCGCCTCAACCTCAAACCCGCAGCTACGACATCAGCGGCACTCCACCTGGTGCGCCGGTCGCAGCAGGTCTTGGTGCAGCGCCTTCAGCTGGCGATCCTGTGGCTGCTGGCCCTGGCCGTGGAAGTGATCTGGCAGGCCGCCCTGGTGCTGAATCCCCCCCTGGCGGTGCAGCTCAGCGTGATCCATCTGCTGATCTGGCTGGTGCTGCTGCTCACCCTGTTGTGGGGCCTGGTGAGTGCCCTGGCCGAGGAACCGTTCTTTAACGGCAACCTACTGATGGGCGCGGCGGCGGGCTACCTGCTGGTGGGCTTCACCGGCGGCGTTGTCCTCAATTCCCTGCTGGTGCTCGATCCAGCCGCCTTCAACCTGCCGGCCCATGGCCACGACCTGCCTGATGGGG
>JBILDP010000059.1:0-11055 GCA_044352535.1 Prochlorococcaceae cyanobacterium | reverse complement strand
AAAGGGGCGGCCAGCTACCTGCAGCAGCTGGTGCGCTTCGGTTTCTTCCACGCCGATCCCCATCCCGGCAATCTGGCGGTGGCCCGCGATGGCGCCCTCATCTACTACGACTTCGGCATGATGGGCCAGCTATCAGGCCGCCTGCGCTCGCGCCTGGGCCGCATGGTGCGGGCTGCGGCGGGGCGTGATGCTGCCACGTTGGTGCGTGAACTGCAGGCGGCTGGGGTGATTGCGGAGGGCATCGATCCCGGGCCGGTACGGCGGCTCGTGAGGTTGATGCTCACCGAGGCCCTCACGCCACCGTTTTCGGCCAACGTGATTGAGAAGCTCTCCGGCGATCTCTACGACCTGGTGTATGGCCAGCCCTTTCGCCTGCCGGCCGAGCTGATCTTCGTGATGCGGGCTCTTTCCACCTTTGAGGGCGTGGGCCGCACCCTCGATCCCGGCTTTAGCTTGGTGGCGATCGCTCGCCCCTACCTGCTTCCCCTGATGACCGCAAGTGGTGGCGGCCCCGGTGCCGGCTCGGGCACCAATGATCTGCTCAACGAAATCACCCGCCAGGCGGCCGAGGTGGGCAGCCGAGCCCTGGGTATCCCCCGCCGGCTCGATGAAAGCCTCGCTCGCATTGAGCAGGGTGATCTGCAGGTGCAGATTCGCGCCGGCGAAACCGACCGTCTCCTCCGTCGCCTGGCCCTGGCCCAGCAGAGCGCCGGGCAGTCGATGCTGCTGGCAGGGTTGGCCGTGGCATCCGCCCTGTTGGCGGCTAGCACCAGGCCGGCTCTGGTTGCCGTGCCCCTGGTGGCCGGTCTGCCGGTGGGATGGAGCTGGCTGAAGCTGCAGGCCCGCCTGAAGCGGGACAGCCGTATCGACCAGCTCCCTGGAGTGGGTTAGTTCTCCGCCTCAATCGCTCCGGCCGGGGTGAGGGTGTCGACCGCATGGGGCAGCAGCTGTGCCAGGGTTTCGGCGGCCTTGCCGGTGTCGATTCCGAGCTTCTGGGCGATCTGCTGCACCATCTGGTTGCCCAGCACCGCCTCGATCTGCTCGGGTTGGATCGCGCCGTTGTCGCCGATGGCCACCCAGCTGTTGAACACCTGACCCAGCCCTGAGTTGTTGAAGCGGCTGGCCAGACCCTGCAGGCCGCCCGCTTGCTGAATCACGGCCTGAACCATCGACTGTCCGCGCTCACCGGCGAGGTTGTTGCCGACTGCGGCACCGACCCGAGAGATCACATCGTTGAGCAATGCCATGGAATGAGAAGCAACGACGACTTCACCATGGAAAGTGGAAATTCAAGCCCCCAGATTCAGCAGAATCTTTGCCGATTTCCATTCGTAAATGCTCGCTTTCGCGTTAGCCGGTGCGCGATGGGAATGTCCCCCGCGCAAGGATTGGCATAGGACGCGATTAGCAGCTTTACACCTTCCCGCAGGGGCCCCTGTCAACGGCGCCGGCATAGACGGCCTGGCTGCCCAGTTCGTCTTCGATGCGCAACAGCTGGTTGTATTTGGCCACGCGCTCGCTGCGGCTGAGTGAGCCGGTCTTGATCTGGCCGGCTCGCGTGGCCACGGAGAGGTCGGCGATGGTGGTGTCTTCGGTTTCGCCGGAGCGGTGGCTGATCACGCTGGTGTAGCCAGCCCGACCTGCGAGGTCGATGGCCTGCAGGGTTTCTGTGAGCGAGCCGATCTGATTCACCTTGATCAGGATCGAGTTGGCCACGCCCAGATCAATGCCCCGCTGCAGCCGGTTGGTGTTGGTCACGAACAGGTCGTCGCCCACCAGCTGCACGGTCTTGCCCAGCTTCTCGGTGAGCAGAGCCCAGCCGTCCCAGTCGTCCTCGGCTACACCGTCCTCGATCGAGATAATCGGGAAGCGGTTCACCAGCTGGGCCAGCTGATCCACCATCTCAGCGCTGGTGTAGCTGCCACCATCGAAGGCATAGCGGCCGTCCTTGAAGAACTCGGTGCTGGCCACATCCAGAGCCAGGGAGATCTGATCGCCCGGGCGGTAGCCGGCTTTCTCGATCGCCTGCACCAGCAGCTCACCGGCCTCGATGTTGCCCAGGTCTGGAGCGAAGCCGCCCTCATCGCCCACGGCGGTGCTCAGGCCCTTGTCCTTGAGCAGGCCCTTGAGCACGTGGAACACTTCGGTGCCCATCCGCAGAGCTTCCTTGAAGCTGGGGGCGCCGTGGGGCACAAGCATGAACTCCTGGAAATCCAGGCTGTTGGCCGCGTGGGCACCGCCGTTGATCACGTTCATCAGCGGCACCGGCAGCAGGCTGGCCATCGGGCCGCCCAGGTAGCGGTAGAGGGGCAGACCCACGCCGTTGGCGGCGGCCCGGGCGGTGGCCATGCTCACCGCCAGGATGGCGTTGGCGCCCAGGGCTGATTTGTTGTCGGAGCCATCCAGCTCGATCATGGCCGTGTCCACGGCTGCCTGATCGAGGGCGCTGATGCCGCAGAGGGCGGGGGCGATTCTCTCCTCGATGTTGCTCACCGCCTGGAGCACGCCCTTGCCCATGTAGCGGCTGCCGCCATCGCGCAGCTCGTGGGCCTCGTGGGCCCCGGTGCTGGCGCCGCTGGGCACGATGGCGCGGCCGACAGCCCCGCCCTCCAGCATCACTTCGGCTTCCACGGTGGGGGTGCCGCGCGAATCGAGCACCTCCCGGGCCACCACGGTGTCAATCACGAGGTCGAGGGAATCGATCACTGAGGCCCGCTGCGCTGTCTCTCTGGGCAGGATCTTATGGGTCACCCCCTCCGCCCCTTTTGTGGCAACGGGTACCGCCTGGAGCAGTGATGGCCACAATGGACCTTCACACCCGGATCATCGCGGCAATGCGACTGCTGCACACCATGCTGCGCGTGGGCGACCTGGAGCGCTCACTCGCTTTTTATACGGAGGTGCTGGGGATGCGGCTGCTGCGCCGCAAGGACTACCCCTCCGGCCGTTTCACCCTGGCCTTCGTGGGCTATGGCGAGGAGAGTGACCACACCGTGCTCGAACTCACCCACAACTGGGACACCAGCAGCTACGAGATCGGCAGTGGCTACGGCCATATCGCCCTGGGGGTGGATGACATCCACGGCGTGTGCGAGGCGATCCGCGCCAAGGGCGGCAAGGTGGTGCGCGAGCCCGGCCCGATGAAGCACGGCAGCACGGTGATCGCCTTCGTGGAAGACCCCGACGGCTACAAGGTGGAACTGATCGAGCTCACCTCCCGCACGGCGGCGGCCTGAGTGATGTCTGTCTCGCTCACCGGCCAACCGGAGCGCTTCAGCGACGACGCCTGGGAGCTGCTGCTCGCCACCCAGGACACGGCCCGGCGCTGGCGCCATGAAGCGATGGACGTGGAGCACCTGCTCCAGACCCTGCTGCTGGATCGGCGCTTTGAACGGCGGCTGGTGCCGCTCCAGCTCGACAGCGACCGGCTGTTGGATCGGCTTGAGGCCTTCTGTGCCGACCAGCCCACGACCCGCAGCAGTGACCTGTTCATCGGCGATGCCCTGGAGGATCTGCTGGAGGCGGCAGATCGACTGCGGGGCGGTTGGGGCTCACGGTTGATCGATCTGCCCCATCTGCTGTTGGCCCTGCTGGATGAGCCCCGCATCGGCGCTGGCCTGCTCGCCGGCGAGGGCCTGGATGAGGAGCGCCTGTTGCGGGCCCTGCGGCCCGCTGGAGCCGCTGCCGCGCCCATGTCTGCGTCTTCCGTGGTCGCTCCTCCCCCCGCTGCTCCGGTCATTGCTCCAGTCATGGCTTCAGCCGGCGTGGTCGACGACTGGGTTGACAGTCGCGGCCAGGGGCGCGTGCTGCCGGTACCCCCGGGGGCGCCCGCCTCCGGGCCCCAGTCGGCCACCGACCTGCGCCTCGAGGCGCTCGGCCCCGATGGCGCGCCCCTCGAGCCAGGCGAACCCGCGGCCCTGGAGCGCTATGGCCGCGACCTCACCGCCGCGGCCCGGGCCGGTGAGCTCGATCCGGTGATCGGTCGCGATGGCGAGATCCGCCGCCTGATCCAGGTGCTCTCGCGCCGCAGCAAGAACAATCCGGTGCTGATCGGTGAGCCCGGCGTGGGCAAGACGGCTGTGGCCGAGCTGCTGGCCCAGCGGATCGTGGCCGGCGAAGTGCCCGATTCCCTCAAGGGTCAGCGGCTGGTTGCCCTGGATCTGGGTGCCCTGATCGCCGGGGCCAAGTTCCGCGGCCAGTTCGAGGAGCGTTTGCGCAGCGTGCTGACTGAGGTGCGCGAAGCCCCGCAGGGGGTGATCGTGTTCATCGATGAGCTGCACACCGTGGTGAGCAGCGACCGCTCCAGCGCCGATGCCGGCAGCATCCTCAAGCCGGCCCTGGCCCGCGGCGAGCTGCGCTGCATCGGTGCCACCACCCCCGAGGACTACCGCCGCAGCATCGAGAAGGATCCGGCCCTGGAGCGCCGCTTCCAGCAGGTGCTGATCAAGGAGCCCGGGCTTGATACCAGCGTGGAGATCCTGCGGGGCCTCAAGGAGCGCTACGAGCTTCACCATGGCGTGGGCATCAGCGATGGGGCCCTGGTGGCGGCGGCGCGGCTGGCGGATCGCTACATCGCCGACCGCTGCCTGCCCGACTCGGCCATCGACCTGATCGATGAGGCCGCCGCCCAGCTGCGCATGGAGGTGACCTCCAAGCCCCAGGTGGTGGAGCAGGCCGAGGCGGAGCTGCGCCGGGTGGAGTTGGCCCTGCTGGCTGCTGAGGAGGCCCCCGAGGGTGAGCGGCTGGCCTTGCAGCAGCAGCGCCGCCAGGCCACCGAGGCCCTGCAGCAGCTGCTGCAGCGCTGGCAGGGGGAGCGGGAGCGGATGGCCGAGCTGCGCGAGCTGCTGGAGCAGGACGAGGCCCTGCGCCATGCCATCGCCGAGGCCGAGCGCGACGGCGACCTGGAGGAAGCGGCCCGGCTGCAATACGACCAGCTGCACGGCCTGCAGCAGCGCCGCGCCGATCTGGAGGCGGCCCTGCAGGGCGACACCATGCTGCGCGAGCAGGTGGAGCCTGGCGACATCGCCGATGTGGTGGCCCGCGCCACCGGCATCCCAGTGCAGCGGTTGCTGGCGGGCGAGCGCCAGAAGCTGCTGGAGCTCGAAGCTCGCCTGGGCGAGCGGGTGATCGGCCAGCCGGAGGCGGTGGCGGCGGTGGCGGCGGCGATCCGCCGCGCCCGGGCCGGCATGCAGGCGCCGACGCGGCCGGTGGGTTCGTTTCTATTCCTCGGCCCCACCGGTGTGGGCAAGACCGAGCTGGCCAAGGCCCTGGCGGCGGCCCTGTTCGACGACGACGACGCCCTGGTGCGGCTCGACATGAGCGAGTACATGGAGCGCAACGCCGTGGCCCGGCTGGTGGGGGCTCCCCCCGGCTACGTGGGCTACGAGGAGGGCGGCCAGCTCACTGAGGCGGTGCGGCGCCGGCCCTACGCAGTGCTGCTGCTCGATGAGGTGGAGAAGGCCCACCCGGAGGTGTTCAACCTGCTGCTGCAGGTGCTCGACGACGGCCGCCTCACCGATTCCCAGGGCCGCACGGTGGACTTCCGCCACACCGTGGTGATCATGACCAGCAACCTGGCCAGCCGCGCCATCCTCGACGCGGCCAGGGGCGAGGGCTTCGCCGAGGCCAGTGGCGACCAACAGGCCTGGCTGGAACGGCAGATCGACCAGGCCCTGGCCAGTCAGTTCCGGCCGGAATTCCTCAATCGCATCGACGAGGTGATTCGCTTCCGGCCCCTGGGTCGTGAAGACCTCCAGCGGATCGTGCGGCTGCAGCTGGCCGAGCTCTCCGCCCTGCTGGCCGAGCAGGAGCTGGAGCTGGTGGTGGAGGAGCCAGTGGTGAATGCCCTGGCCGAGCAGGGCTATGAGCCCGAATACGGGGCCCGGCCGCTGCGGCGGGTGCTGCGGCGTCAGATCGAGAACCCCCTGGCCACCGAACTGCTGGCCGAGCGTTTCAGTGGTGCCCGCGGGGTGAGGGTGGAGCCAGGAGAGCCGTTGCGCTTTGTGCCCCTCGGGTAGGGTGGTTGATTGTCATTCCGCGCCAATCGGCGCCACCCACCACCTGCGCCTGTGGAGCCCGATCCCGCCACCACTGCTGACGCATCGCCTGCAGCACCAGCTGCGGCCGGTTCGGCACCGCCGCCCCAGGAGCCCGGCGATGGCTTCGTGGCGGCCACCGTGGCCGAGCTGCGCAAGGTGGTGTGGCCCAGCCGTCAGCAGCTGTTCAGTGAATCGCTGGCGGTGATCCTGATGGTGGGCCTCTCGGCTGCGGCGATTGCCGCCATCGACCGCTTCTACGGCTGGGCTGCCACCCAGGTGTTCCGCTGATCCCTTTCCCGTCTGTGAGCCCCGTGTCCGATTCCCTGCCTACGAGCCCGCTCGACGCTGCCGCCGATCTGGCTGCCGATGCGGCCACCGAGGCTGCAGACATGGCGGTGCTGGAGCTGCCTGGCGCGGCTCCCACCGGTGCTGAGTCGGCTGCAGAGAAGCCCCAGATCGCTCGCTGGTACGCGGTGCAGGTGGCATCCAGCTGTGAAAAGAAGGTGAAGGCCACGCTCGAGCAGCGTGCCGTCACCCTGGGTGTCGACAACCGCATCCTCGAGATCGAGATCCCCCAGACCCCTGGGGTGAAGCTCAAGAAGGACGGCAGCCGCACCAGCACGGAGGAGAAGGTGTTCCCCGGCTATGTGCTGGTGCGGATGGTGCTCGATGAAGACACGATGATGGCCGTGCGCAGCACTCCCAACGTGATCAATTTCGTGGGGGCTGAGGAGCGGCGCGGCACCGCCAAGGCCCGCGGCCACATCAAGCCCCGCCCACTGAGCCGCACTGAGGTGGATCGGATCTTCAAGCGCGCCGCAGAGAAGAAGCCCGTGGTCAAGGTGGATCTGGCCGAGGGCGATCAGATCCTGGTCACCGCTGGCCCCTTCAAGGATTTCCAAGGCGAGGTGATCGAGGTGTCGGGCGAGCGCAACAAGCTCAAGGCCCTGCTCTCGATCTTCGGCCGGGAAACCCCGGTGGAACTCGAGTTTTCGCAGATCAGCAAGCAGAGCTAGGGCCTCGGCCCCGCTCAGCGGCCGTCTCCCTGCGGAGGGCGGCCGTTTTCGCACCGTCTCCCCTTCCACGGAGGCGATCCGCAGTCACCCGACGCACAGACGATGGCCAAGAAAGTCGTTGCCGTTATCAAGCTGGCCCTTGATGCCGGCAAAGCCAACCCCGCACCGCCGGTGGGCCCTGCCCTCGGTCAGCACGGGGTCAACATCATGGCGTTCTGCAAGGAGTACAACGCCCGCACCCAGGACAAGCCCGGTTTTGTGATTCCGGTGGAGATCTCGGTCTTCGAAGACCGCAGCTTCACCTTCATCCTCAAGACCCCGCCCGCCTCGGTGCTGATCTCCAAGGCCGCCGGCATCGAGAAGGGCGCCGCCACCTCCGCCAAGGGGTCGGTGGGCGCTATCTCCCGTGCCCAGCTCGAGGAGATCGCCAAGACCAAGCTGCCCGACCTCAACTGCACCAGCGTGGAGTCGGCCATGCGCATCATCGAAGGCACCGCCCGCAACATGGGCGTCGCCGTTCAGGACTGAGCCAACCCATTCATCGGGGGAGACCTCCGGGTCGCCCGCACCCCATTCCTGCCATGCCAAAAGTTTCCAAGCGCTACACCGAACTGGCCGCCAAGGTCGCCGATCGGGCCCATGCCCCGCTCGAGGCCATTGAGCTGGTGAAGGCCAACGCCAACGCCAAGTTCGACGAGACGATCGAAGCCCACGTGCGTCTGGGCATCGATCCCAAATACACCGACCAGCAGCTGCGCACCACCGTGGCCCTGCCCCACGGCACGGGTCAGTCGATCCGCATCGCTGTGATCGCCCGGGGTGAAGCCGTGGCCGCTGCCAAGGCCGCCGGTGCCGATATCGCCGGTGACGACGATCTGGTGGAAGAGATCGCCAAGGGTCAGTCGGACTTCGACCTGCTGATCGCCACCCCGGACATGATGCCAAAGGTGGCCAAGCTGGGCCGGGTACTGGGCCCCCGCGGCCTGATGCCCAACCCCAAGGCCGGCACCGTGACCACCGACCTGGCCGGCGCCATCGCCGAGTTCAAGGCCGGCAAGCTGGAGTTCCGCGCTGACCGCACCGGCATCGTGCATGTGCGCTTCGGCAAGGCCAGCTTCGATGCGGCCAAGCTGCTCGACAACCTCAAGGCCCTGCAGGAAACCATTGACCGCAACAAGCCCAGCGGTGCCAAGGGTCGCTATTGGCGCTCCCTGTATGTCACCTCCACCATGGGCCCCTCGGTGCAGGTCGACTTCTCCGCGCTGCAGGACCTCAAGCAGGAGGGCTGAGCTTCCCCCTGCAGGCGATCAGGGTGATTGGCGCTATCAGGCACTGATCACCCTGAATGCTCCCCCCGGCCAGTGAACCAGTCTGATCTCTCGCCTCAGGCGACATCCGCTCAGAGTGGATCCGTGCAGGACAATGTTTCTGCTTTGGTTGACGCTCTGAGGGCTCTTTCGGTGCCACCAGGCAACCTCGATGCCATCACGGAATCACTGCGATTGCGTAGCCCTGTGATGCCGATCTCCGAGCTTGGACTGGACAGCTTGGGGGCGATGGAATTGTGCATTCATCTTGAGTTAGAGCATGGCCTGCAGGTCACGCCTGCCGATCTCGTGATGATGCGTTCAACCGAGCAACTGCTTGTGATGTTGCGTCAACAGGCGGTTCACTCTCGAACCTGAGTAGCTCGGGTAGCACCGTATCCAGGCTGCGGCCCTGCTGGGCCAGCTCTTCGAACAGCCCATGACTGCTGCAGCCTGGCATCAACTTCACTTCAATGCTGGTGGTGTTGGGGTGATGTTGGGTGTAGAAGGCTCTGATACGGAGCGCATGGGTGCGATCTCCAGCACTTGCCGCTCCAGCGGCCAAGCGGAGCTTGGTTTTGGCATGGGCTCGGCCCACGTTGGTGTGGCGTTCTGGATTCGTGCCATGCCCCGTTTGCTGAGCTTGAATCTGTAATTGTGCAAACCACTGGGCGCGGTGACGTCCCAGCGGGATCGGCATCAGGGCGCCCACGCCGACGCCGAGGGGCAGTGCCAGGCGATGCGCCAGGGTGAGGGCTGCCAGGCCCCCGGTGCTGGTACCAAGACTGATCAGGTGCCTTGCTTGCCCATGGGCCAGCTCTTGTTGTGTGATCAGACTGCAGATCTGCTGCTCCACGCTGCTCAGAAGCGATGCGTCGTCCTCGCAGTAGGGTTTGCGAATCAGGCGCTTCACCAGTAGCAGGTCTTGTCTGCTCTGGCCCAGGATCGCAAGGATGCATGCCACCGGGGCCATCAGGATCGAGGCATCGCCGGTGAAGCCGATCACGGTGGATTGGCTATGGCTTGGAGGCAGTGGCTCGTTGGCGCTGGGTAGCCACCGGTAATGGTGCAGGATGTGCTCACTATTGTGATAGTCAAGACGTTGATATTGGCCTGGTGTGTGAAGCGTGTTTGGGTTGAATCGTTCGAGGGTGGAGCGTAGCTGGATGAAATGGTGCTCGTCGATTCCTGATTGTTCGGCGAGGTCGATGAGCTGTTTGAATTGATCGCCTGTTGCGAAGCGCAGCAAGGCAATCTTGTGTTGATTGAATGCGTTGGTGCCGAGTCGCGCCATTCGATCCAGCCAGGTCTGGGGGCCTTCGCTTTGCAGGATGTTCTCCAGATCGCTCCAGGGCGTTGGCTGTGGATGCATGGGGGCTTTGGGTCATGACCTGGGGCGCTGCCCCAGGAGATTTGCGTTTTTTGTCAACACAATCTGCTTGCGCATGCCTTGTGAAGTTGCATGGAGCCATTACACTGGCTGTTGGGAATCTGTGGCTTTAGGCCACTGCATTTGCTTTGTTTGTCTTGATTGTATAGGTCATGGCATTTGTTGATGTTGCAGGTCAGTCGCTTTCGTTCCTGCCCGGCAGCAAGGTGCTGATTGTTGGCGATGGCACCAATCCTGGGGATCAGGTGCTCTATCGGGATGTCTTCTCCGGCGTCGATGCCCTCGTGAGTGTGGCCTATAACCAGCCTGGTGGTCTGAATCCCATCGCTGGTATCAACTCGTTTGATGCGCCAACCAGCGGCACTGAAGTGCCATGGTTTTCGACCACACTCGACCCGGATCAGCCCAACTCGGGATTTGCTACATTCACATTTAAGTTCTATAAGGCTGGCACCTTTGGCACGGCAGGCCAGGAGGCAACATCGCTGTCTAATTTCTATGCCAACGTTTATGATATCGATGGTCGCATTGATTCGTCCAGTGGTGTTCCTCAGTTTGTTGATGCAACCGGCTTTACCCAGTATTCGCTTTCAGATGCCAGCCTGCTGCGAGTGAGTGCTGGGCCCGGCGATTCAACCCGGTTTGAATCGCAGCAAACGGTGTCCAGTCCTTCGTCGTCCGGTGGTTTCGAGCCGGAATACCGCCTGCAGCTCTATTACGAGCAGCCGGTGAGTGAGATCTCCTTCAATCTGGGGGCAAGTCCAGGGTCGTCGGGATCATTCGCGGCTCGTTTTGACATCGACTTCAGTGCCGGCGATGTTTTTGCCAACACCGTTACCGGCTTGCCCGAGGGGGGCAGCGGCTGAGCGGGTCAGTGCCGCAGGATCCCATCTGCCGCAGCCTGGAGTTGGGTTTTCAGGCGGCCTGGCGCGCGTCATCGTCTTGGGCTGCTGACGATGGTTTCGCCATTGACTGGGGCCAGGCACCGCTGATCGGGGTTGAGGCTCTGCTTGCCAGAGTGCAGCAGGAATGCCACAGCCTGGAGCGGCTCCTGGGTGACCAGCCTCAGCCACCGCTCCAGCGCATCGGGATCTGGCTGGATGACGGCCCGGCCAATCTGATCAGTGGTTTGGCCCTCATGCTGGCTGGCCGCGCCCAGGCTGTGCTGCCCCGCACCGCCCCCCAGCCAGTGCTGCTGCGTTTGGCGCTGCGCCTGCGGCTCACCCATCTGCTGGCGCCGCCAGGGGAGGTGCCGCCCGGCGTGGATGGGCGACAGCTGGGGAGTACCGCCGAGGGGCATGGTG
>JBILDP010000236.1:0-3257 GCA_044352535.1 Prochlorococcaceae cyanobacterium | reverse complement strand
CGGTCTGTCCTTTCTGGGTGAAGGCCTGGAGAGCTGGCTCAGCGGGTCGGGCGCAGGGGCCGGTGGATCTGCAGCCCGCTGATCGGACGCACGCGCTTCAGCAGCGCAGCCTCAGCGTGCGCGGCAGGTCCTCGGCGATGGCCCCCTCGGCATCCAGTGTCGGGTAGGGGCGGCCTTCCCGCCGGCACCAGGCGGCCACCTGCGGGTAGGCCCACTCGAAGAGTTCCCGCTGGTAGCGCTCCGGCTCCACCCCCTCGCCCGCTTCCGGCACCAGGCCGGCGGCCTGGCGCTGGCGCAGGGCCTCAAACAGGAGCGTGGCCGTGGCCACGCTCACATTCAGCGACTGCACCATCCCTCGCATCGGGATGATCACAGCCTGATCCACCAGCTCCGCGGCTTGCGGGCTCAGGCCCCACTTCTCCGCCCCCAGCACGAAGGCCGTGGGGCCGGTGAAGTCGCACTGGCGGTAGTCGATCGCCGTGTCGCTCAGCATCGTGCCGTACACACGGAAGCCCCGGCCTTTGAGCGCCCGCAGGGCTTCCGCGCTGGAGCTGTGCACCTGCAGTGGCACCCACTTCTGGCTGCCCAGGGCCGTGCTGTTGAAGGTGGGCAGCCGTCCCTGCAGGCACACCGCATGGGCCTCCAGCACCCCCACCGCGTCGCAGGTGCGCAGGATCGCCGAGAGGTTGTGGGGCTTTTCCACGTGCTCCAGCAGCACCGTGAGGTCGCCCATGCGCCGATCCAGCACGGCCTTGAGGCGTTCGAAGCGGCGCGGCAGCAGGGGCATGGGCAGACAACGGGAGAACGAGACAGCGAGAGAACGCTGCTTCAGAGCAGAACGTTGGTGATTCCCAAGGGCGGCGCACCCACCAGATCAAGCTCCAGATCTGCTTTCCTGTCGCCGTTTACATCGCCTTGCAGAATTCCCTGGAAGTATCGCAATTCGCCCGCCGTGCCGCTGAATGCTTTGGTGCGAATGAACTTGAAGGTTTGATTTCCTCGTTTTTGGGCGTCGGCATCAATGAGCCGGAGATCAATCTGATCACCTTGACGCCCACCTTTGAAGTCAATGATGACGTCGCGTTCAATGCCAGGCGCCGCATCGGCCAGGGTCGTGAAGCTGAAGCGGTCGCGATTGCCGAAGCCAGCCATGAGGTTTTTGCCCGGCGTTGCACTGAGCACATCAGCAAGGTCAGTGCCCAGAACGGTATTGGTGTTTCCTTCTCTTTGTCTCGTGTTGAGGATCGTCTCGTTGATGCCTAGGTCTGCGAGCGTGAAGTATTCGGGTGTGGCTTTGCCCTTGGCGATCCGGCCCACAATCGCCACCCGGAAAACCAGGGTTGCATTGGGGGGGATCCGTCCAGTTCCTCTGCTGCCGTAGCCGAGAGCGGCGGGGATGGTGAGTTCCAGAACCTCACCCAGCCGCCGTTGGTGAAGTCCCAGGTCCCAGCCCCGGATCACTTGGCTCGCTCCAAGGGTGAAGGCGAACAGTTGACGTCCGGCGACAGGCTGGGCTCCTTCGAAGTTGAAGTTGGCATCGAAGGGGGTGCCATCGGTGAGCGAGCCCGCATAAAACACGCCGACCATGTCTCCAAGGGCCAGGGGAGCGCCCTTCGACGAACGAAGGGTTCGGATCTTGAGCCCTTCTGATGTGGTGATCAGCGGAATGGTCTGTTTTTGGGTGCTCATCGGCTGGCTGGGCTTTCGGCCTCCACCCAAGATTGACAGGTCGGTGTGTTTTGGGAGTCGGTGCTGCTTCATGGCCCATGCCCAGCCCAGCTTCGATCAGACCTTCGATCAGCGCGTCTACGCCGCCGTGGCGCTGATCCCCCACGGCCGCCTGGCCACCTACGGCCAGATCGCTGAGCTGATCGGCGCCTACGGCTGTGCGCGCCAGGTGGGCTGGGCGCTGCGGCGGCTGGCCCTGCCCTCGCCGGTGCCCTGGCACCGGGTGGTGAATGCCCAGGGCACGATCAGCTTCAGCCCCAGCCGTGAGGGCAGCGACTGGATCCAGGCCGAGCTGCTGCGCGCCGAGGGCATCGCCGTGGATGGCGAAGGCCGCCTGCAGCTGGGGCGCTATCTGTGGGTTCCACCCCTGGAGCCTGCGGTTGACGGTTGAGCCACCCCCCATCGGCCTGGGGCCGCGCCAGCTGGCCTGGCAGGTGCTGCAGGCGGTGGCGGCCGGGGCCTATGCCGACGGGGCGCTGGAGCGGGAGCTGAAGCGGTTGCCGCTGGCGCCGCTGGATCGGGCCCTGGCCACCGAGCTGGCCTACGGCGCCATCCGCCAGCGCGGTCTGCTTGATGGCTGGCTCGATGCGGTGGGCAAGGTGCCGGCCCTGCGCCAGCCCCCCAAGTTGCGCTGGTTGCTGCACGTGGGGTTGCAGCAGCTGCTGTTCAGCGATCGGGTGCCGGCCTCAGCCGCGGTGAGCACCACCGTGGAGCTGGCCAAGCGCGGCGGCCTGGCCCGGCTGGCGCCGGTGGTGAACGGCCTGCTGCGCGAGGTGTTGCGGCGGCGCGCGGCGGCTGGGAGCCCTCTGGAGCCCTGGGTGGGCCTAGAGCTGCCCGCGGATCCGGCCGCCAGCCTGGCCCTGCGCCGCTCCCTGCCGCTATGGCTGGCGCAGTTGCTGCTCCAGTGGCTGCCGGAGGAGCAGGCCGAAGCCGTGGCCGTCGCCTGCAACCAGCCACCGCCCCTGGATCTGCGCGTCAATCCCCTACGCAGCTCCCGCGCAATGGTGTGCGAGGCCCTGGCTGCGGCTGGGGTGGCGGCCGAGCCCCTGCCGGAGCTGGAGCTGGGGCTCACCCTGGCCACCGGCCGTGGCGATCTGCGCCAGCTGCCCGGCTACGGCGAGGGCCACTGGTGCGTGCAGGACCGCTCCGCCCAGCGGGTGGTGCCGTTGCTGGATCCCCAGCCCGGTGAGCTGGTGGTGGATGCCTGCGCCGCTCCGGGCGGCAAGGCCACCCAGATCGCCGAGTGCATGGCCGATCGCGGGGCGGTGTGGGCCGTGGATCGCGCCGAGGCCCGGCTGCGCCGGGTGAGCGCCAACGCCGAGCGCCTGGGGCTCACGGCGGTGCAGCCCCTGGTGGCCGATGCGGCGGCACTGGCCACGCTGCGGCCCGACTGGATCGGCCGCGTGGACCGGCTGCTGCTGGATGCCCCCTGCTCCGGCCTGGGCACCCTGGCCCGCCATGCCGATGCCCGCTGGCGCATCACGCCCGATGCGATCAGCGAACTGGTGCTGCTGCAGCGCCAGTTGCTG
>JBILDP010000235.1:0-3265 GCA_044352535.1 Prochlorococcaceae cyanobacterium | reverse complement strand
GCCGCGGCCAAGGGCTTCATGGAATTGGCCGTCACTTCCGAGCCCTCAGTCAGCTTCTGGCGGGTGAGCTGCTCAATCAGCTCACACTGATCAGGGTTCTGCTCAAGCCACACAATCGTGTTGTCGCGGCCCTGGCCGATGTTGTCGCCCTCATAGCTGTACCAGGCTCCCTTGCGGATCACCACCCCGGTTTCCTCGGCCAGGTCGAGCAGGCAGCCCAGGGTGCTGATGCCGCGGCCGAAGAGGATGTCGAATTCAGCAATGCGGAAGGGCGGCGCCACCTTGTTTTTAGCCACCTTCACCTTGGCGCGGATGCCGTATTCCTCCGTACCGCGCTTGAGGGTCTGGATGCGCCGGATGTCAAGCCGCACTGAGGCGTAGAACTTGAGCGCGTTACCGCCGGTGGTGGTTTCCGGGTTGCCATAGGTGACGCCGATCTTCTGGCGCAGCTGGTTGAGGAAGATCACTGTGCAGCCGGACTTGCCGATGTTGCCGGTGATCTTGCGCATCGCCTGGCTCATCAGGCGCGCCTGGCTGCCCACCGCCAGATCGCCCATCTCTCCCTCGATCTCAGCCCGGGGGGTCAGAGCCGCCACCGAGTCGACCACCACGATGTCGACCGCAGCGGACCGCACCAGCTGATCCACGATCTCAAGCGCCATCTCGCCGGTGTCGGGCTGGGAGACCAGCAGGTTTTCGATATCGACCCCCAGGGCGGCGGCATAGACGGGGTCGAGGGCGTGCTCCGCATCCACGAAGGCAGCCACACCACCACGCTTCTGCACCTCGGCGATGGCGTGGAGGGTGAGAGTGGTCTTACCGGAACTCTCCGGACCGTAGACCTCCACCACCCGGCCCTTGGGGTAGCCGCCACCGAGAGCCAGATCGAGGGTGAGGGCACCGGTACCGATGGTTTCCACCCGCATGCGGGAGGCATCGCCCAGGCGCATGATCGAGCCCTTGCCGAAGTTGCGCTCGATCTGGTTCAACACCAGACCGAGTGCCTTGTCGCGCTCGGCGGCGGCGCGGGAGTCAGCAGCCCCAGCAGAGGTGGCGGATGCGCCCTTGGGATCAGCAGGCATGGCAGCGGAAAAAGCGAGGTGACTGGCCGCGAAGGGCACCCTCTGGAGGGGCCATCCTGCGGCTTCGGAGAAGCAAGTGCCACCATTCGGGGCCAGCGTCTCAACCGCCGGCGCCGGGAGCACCCCAGGCACCAGCCCTAGGAATCGGCCGAACAAGCAACCGATTTAGTACATCCGTACCCTAGCGCTTCATGGCCATTGCGCCAGGGGCGTGGCGAACCGCTCCGGCGTCAGCCAGCGGATGTCCGCCGGCAGATTGCAGCTGTCGGCGGGCCCGAGGTAGCCCCAGCTCACCAGGTAGCAGCGCACTGGATCGAGCTGCGGCTGACGACGCACCTGCTCCAGGGTGGGCCGGCGGTCTTCCACAAACCACAGCGGGCGTCCCTCGCCCAGCAGCCGCTCCAACACGGCGGGCTTGCTGCCCTGCTCGTGGCCGTAGAGCGCCAGGGGCTCCAGATCGGCACCGGACAGAATCTGGCGGGCAAAGGCCGCCCCCTTGGTGGTGAGCACGGCCCAATCGGCCCCTTCGCCACTCAACTGGCGCAGCCGCGCCTCCACCCCCGGATAGAAGCGATGCAGGGCCAGCCAGCCCGGCAGATTGCTGGTGATAGCCGTGCTGCGCACCTGCTCCAGCGCCTGCTGCAGCTGCTCAGGGCTCCAGTCCCAGCGGGCCAGGGCGATCGGCAGCGTCGCCTCGTAATCGGCCAGCAGAGCCGGCAGATCCAGCTCCGGCCGGCCCAACTCGGCGGCCATGAGCACCATCTCCCAGCCCTTGTGGATCAGCGGGCGCAGGGCCGCAAAACCCGCAGGCGGCTGCTCCGGCAGCAGCAGGCGAGGGGCCAGCCCCTGGGCAGCCCGTCGCGCCGCCCACCAGTACTCGGCCATGCCGTCCACCAGCACGCCATCGAAGTCGAAGACCAGCAGGGGGGAGAGACTCACCGCAAATCAGAACAGAACTGATCAGACAGGGTGCCCTGGAAGCGATTCGGATGTTCAAAACTGGGCCGCTAGGATTCGAACCTAGGAATGGCGGGACCAAAACCCGCTGCCTTACCGCTTGGCGACGGCCCAACGCGCCTCAAAGACCGAACGCCGAAGCGCCAACCCGAGAGCACCCAAATAGTTACCCACAGCGGGGCGACCTTCGTCAATCGCCCACTCAGGCAGGGAACACCCGCAGACGCTGCTGGTCGGCGTGGCCGAACACCGCCGTGCGCAGTCGGTAACGATCGGCGAGCTCAGCCTGCAGCTGACGCACCCGAGCACTGCGGGGCAGCAACTCCACCGGTTGCCCCTGGGCCAGCACCACCCGTTCCACCGCCAGCCGGCACTCCTCCAGGGCCGCCAGGTCGTTGTCGGGATCGCCGGGCAGGCCGGCACCGGGCACCGCAGCGGTGCCTGGCTGCTGACGACGACGCTCCACCAGCCGTTCCAGGCCCCGCTGCAGCTGGGGCATGGCGGCACTCTTGATCACCAGGATCGGCAAGCCCAGCTCCTGGGCCAGGCGGCGCACATGGGGATCGCGGCCCAGCTGCTGGCGCGCCGCCAGCACCACATCAGCGAGCTCCACGCTGCCGGCCACCTGCACGGGAAGCTGGCGGGCACGCACCACCTGCTCCAGCAGGCCGCGGGGAATGCCGGCGCCGTAGACGCGCAGGGGAGCTGACGGCGTACCGGCTTGCTGGTCCTGGGGCGACTGTTCCTCCAGCTCGTTGCCAGCCTCACGGTCGTGAACGCTCCCGGGCGCCAGCCGAGGAGGCGCCACCAGCGGGAGCGGCACCGCAGCCAACCGTGGCATCGGGCGGGGGGGGCGAGGCTGGCGCAGGGGCGTGGGTGCGGGCGGCTCCTGCAGCCGCAGGCGGCCCTCGCCATCGAGCTCGCGCACCTGGGCGCGCACGCTCTGTCCCCGCAGCAGCAGATCCACCGTCTGGGCCACATCGTCGTGCACCAGCCAGCGGCCGCGGCTGTGAATTTCCACCGCAAGCGGAAAGGTGGGCTCTGCTGCCCGCTCCAGCACCGTCTTCTGGCTGCGGCGGCGGCGGGCCTCCTCATCGCCCAGTGTCACCGACTGAATGCCCCCCACCAGATCCGAGAGGGTGGGGTTCTTGATCAGGTTGGCCAGCTCATTGCCGTGGGCCGTGGCCACCAGCATCACGCCCCGCTCGGCGATCGTGCGGGCGGCC
>JBILDP010000058.1:0-11141 GCA_044352535.1 Prochlorococcaceae cyanobacterium | reverse complement strand
GCCCCTCGGCCGACAACACCCCAACCGGTGCGCAGCGCCGCCAGCGCCTCGCCGAATGCCATCTCTATCTCGTCACCAGCCCGGTGCCGCAGCTGGAGAGCGTGGTGGAGCAGGCCCTGCAGGGCGGTGTGCGTCTGGTGCAGTACCGGGCCAAGGAGGGCAGCACCGCCGCCGATGGCACCCCCCTCACCGACCGCCAGCGGCTGCAGCAGGCCGAGGCGCTGCGCCGGCTCTGCACAGCCCACGCAGCCCTTTTCATCGTCAACGACCGCATCGACATCGCCCTGGCGGTGGAGGCGGATGGGGTGCACCTCGGCCAGGGCGATCTGCCCGTGGCGGTGGCCCGGCGCCTGATCGGCACCGACCGCCTGCTGGGCTGCAGTACCCATCGCCTGGGGCAGTTGCAGCAGGCCATTGCCGAGGGCTGTGACTATGTGGGTGTGGGCCCAGTGAATGCCACGCCCACCAAGCCCGGCCGAGAACCGGTGGGGCTCGACTACGTGCGCGAGGCGGCGGCGGCGAGTTCCATCCCCTTCTTCGCCATCGGTGGAATCGAGGTCGCCAGCCTGGAGGCGGTGCGTCAGGCCGGTGCCAGCCGCGTGGCGGTGGTGCGGGCGATCACGGCGGCCAGCGAACCGGCGGCAGCCAGCCGCGAGCTGCTCGCCGCCCTGGGCCAGACACACTGAGCCTCTTGGGCGTGCTTCCCTGCGGACCCGGACCTGGGCGATGAACGAGAACACACGCGAGAACACACGCGAGATCAAACCTGAGATCACAGTTCAGGTGAATGGGGAGCCGCGCCGCTGCCCTCCCGGGCTGAGCCTCGATCGGGTCCTTGAGGCCTTCGGCTACCGCCCCCAGCTGGTGGTGGTGGAGTTCAACGGCGAGATCCTGGCCCGTCAGCACTGGGCTGAGCAGCCGGTGGTGGAATCCGATGTGCTGGAGGTGGTCACCATCGTGGGGGGGGGTTCCTAGATTTTTGCCAATGCTTTTTCTTGCCGTGCTGCGCCGCGTCGTGTCCTGGCTCGCTCTGCCGGCCCTTGTCCTCAGCCTGCTGGTGGTGGCTCCGGAGCCGGGCTGGAGTGCCAGCGGCGGTCGCATCGGTGGGGGCAGTTTCCGCAGCGCCCCGTCCATGCCCCGCAGCTATGGGGGTGGCAGCTACCGGGGCGGTGGCTATGGCGGTGGTGGCTATGGGGGTGGCTACCGGGGCGGCTATGGCGGGGGCATCGGCTTCCCCTTTGTGCTGCCCTTCTTCTTCGGCGGCGGCGGCCTGTTCGGCTTCCTGGTGCTGATGGCCGTGGTGGGCCTGATCGTGAATGCGGTGCGGGGCGGAGCCGGCGCCATGGCCGGTGGGGGTGGCGCCCTGGCGGCACCGCGCGCCGATGGTCCGGTGAGCGTGGCGCAGGTGCAGGTGGGGTTGCTGGCCAGCGCCCGCGATTTGCAGTCCGACCTGCGCCGCTTGGCCGCATCGGCCGACACCAGCAACGCCACCGGTCTGCAGGCGGTGTTGCAGGAAACCAGCCTGGCGCTGCTGCGCCATCCCGACCTCTGGGTCTACGCCAATGTCGAGGTGGGTCAGGTGCCTTTCCCGGCAGCCGAAGCCACCTTCAATCGCCTCTCGATGGCCGAGCGCAGCAAGCTGGATCGCGAGCTCACCTCCAATGTGGCCGGCCAGCGCTTCCAGGATTCGGCACGCGCCGCTGGTGAGAGCGATGCCACCAGCGACTTCATTGCCGTGACCTTGCTGGTGGCCAGCCGCCAGCGCTTGGCGCTGCCCGCCGCTGGCAGTGCCGACCAGCTGCGCCAGGGTCTGCAGATGCTTGGCGCCGTAGCCGCCAGCGATCTGCTGGCTGTGGAGGTGATCTGGCAGCCGGAGGGGGCTGGCGAGGTGCTCAGCGCTGATCAGCTGCTCACTGCCTATCCCGACCTGCAGCATCTCTGACAGCCCTTGCCTGGGCGGCCCGGACTGACCACACTGCGCCCAGCCGTCTGCCGCCCGGATGGATCGCCGCGCACTTCACTGGGTCAACACACCGGTGCTTTTGCAGGCGATCGAGCGCTACGAGGAGGGCAGTCTGCCGCGCTCGATGCAGCTCTGGATCGAGGCCCTGCTCGACCTGGAGGGCCCGGGCTCAGGCCCCCTGCGGCCCAGCTGCTGAACGTGCGGATGGGCTGCTGCCGCCCTGCATGATCCGAAGCGCTGCCATCGCTGCGCCATAGCCGTTGTCGATATTCACCACCGCCAGGCCAGGGGCGCAGCTGGCGAGCATGCCGTGCAGGGCAGCCTGGCCGCCTGCGCTCACCCCATACCCCACGCTCACCGGCACGCCGATCACCGGCTGGGGCAGCAGGCCAGCCAACACTGTGGGCAAGGCCCCCTCCATGCCGGCGCAGGCGATCAGCACATCGGCGCTGCGCAGCTGATCAAGCCGCTCCAACAGGCGATGCAGCCCGGCCACGCCCACATCGAGCACGAGTTCCTGGGCGATCCCATGGCAGGCCAGGGCCAGGGCTGCTTCGCTGGCCACACGCAGGTCACTGCTGCCCCCAGCCACCACGGCCACCGTTCCGGCGCCGTTCTGGGGTGCAGGCAGGGGCCCGCTGCAGAGACAGGCGGCTTCCGCGTGGTAGCGCAAGGGGGCTGCGGGTAGCAGAGTCAGCACCGCCGCCGCCTTCTCGGCACTCACCCGGGTGGCTAGCACCACTTCGTTGCTGGCCAGCAGGGCGGCACTGATCCGGGCGATCTGATCGGCACTCTTGTGTTCGCCCCAGATCGCCTCCACCATGCCGAGCCTGCGGCGCCGATCCAGGTCAAGCCGGTGATCGCTCACTGGGGTTCGAGCTCCGCCTCGGCCAGCAGCGGGAAGGGATTGCCCGCGTTCTGGCCCAGCGACTGGCGGGCCAGTTGTTCAAACTCACGTTGCACCCGCTCCACCTCGGCGCTGGGGATTGCCTTCCACTGCTCACGGCTGGCCCAGCGGATCACCAGGGTGGCCTCTTCGTGCTGGGAATCCCAGAGCAGTTCACGGCCCAGAAAGCCAGGCTGCTGCTCCAGCCACGGCTGCCAACTGCGGCGCTCGGCTTCCAGCCAGGCCTCTCGGCCTGCGGCCGGCACCTGCAACCGCAGCAGTTCGATCACTTCACGGCGGGATCGAGGCGGCGAAGCCGCCTGGGCGGCCACCGCGGGCAGAACGGGTTGACCCCAGATCAACACCACCAGCAGCGCCAACAGAGCGGTCAACCTAGGGAGCCAGACCGGGCGGATGTTGTTGCGTCCTCGGCTCCCCTGTCGCGCCAGCATCCGCAGGCCCTCAGCGCTGCAGCAGGGCCACCGCCTGGCAGGAGATGCCCTCCTCGCGCCCCTCAGGCCCCAGGCGCTCATTGGTGGTGGCCTTCACGCCCACCTGCTCGGCCTCCAGTCCCATGCGGCTGGCGATGGCGGATCGCATCGCTTCGATGTGGGGCTTGAGCTTGGGCCGCTCCGCCACCACCACGGAATCCACATTCAGCACTCGCCAGCCGCGCTCGTGCACCAGGCCCACCACTTGCTCCAGCAGCACCAGGCTGTCGGCGCCCTTCCACTGCGGGTCGTCGGGCGGGAAGTATCTGCCGATGTCGCCGAGGGAGAGGGCTCCCAGCAGGGCATCCATGATCGCGTGCACGAGCACGTCGGCATCACTGTGGCCGTCGAGCCCCAGGCCCTCGGGATGGTCCAGCCGTTGGCCGCCCAGGATCAACGGCCTTCCCGGCACCAACCGGTGGATGTCGTAGCCGTTACCGATCCGCAGGTGCTGCATGGTATGGGGCGTGCCAGCAGGTGAACAGCCCGCACAGCTGAACCGGTGCGGGGTTGTAATGGTCCCATCTTCCGCACTGGTCATGGCACTGCGCTGCGTGGTGGTCGAAGACCAGGTGATGTTTTTGCAGTTGCTGGTGGCGATGCTGCGCACCCAGCCCAACCTCGAGGTGGTGGCCACCGCCCAGGGGGTGGATGAGGCGATTGCGGTGTGTGCCGAGCACAATCCCGACCTGTTGATCCTCGATCTGGCCCTGCCTGATGGTGATGGTCTGCGTGTGGTGCAGGCCCTCAGGGATCAGGAGGAGCCACCGGCTGTGATCGTGTTGTCGGGGCAGGCGAGCAGCTTCGTCTGTCCACGCGAGCTCACCCCACTGGTGCAGGCCGTGGTCGACAAGACCCGCGCCTACGCCGATCTCAGTACTGAGATCCAGCGCCTGCTCCAGCCTGTCGCTGAACCCGAGCAGGCTGGTGATGCAGCAGCGGCAGCCCGCAAGAGCCCCCTCACCATCCGCGAGCAGCAGGTGTTCAGCCTGATCGGCAAGGGCCACACCAACCGTGCCATCGCTGAGTTGCTGGGTCTGTCGCTGCGCACCGTGGAAACCCATCGCAAAAACATCACCGTGAAGATGGGTGCCAAGGGTGGTGAACTGGTGCGCCTGGCGGCCCTCAACCTGCAGATGGCCCTGGACGGTGTGGAGTAGGGCCCTGACGCTTGCCGCGCTCGCGGCTCTGGCGGCGAAGTGCTGTTGTGCCTGCCGGCGCAGAGGTCTGAAACGGCTGCTTATTGGTGCTCCTGGCCTGTCTGCTGGGCCTGCCAGCGGTCAAACAGCTCGGGCCGGCGCTCCCGGGTGCGCTGCTGCTGCTGCTCGAAGCGCCAGCGGGCGACGGCGCCATGGTCGCCGCTGCGCAGCACCCCTGGCACCTCCATGCCCCGAAAGCTGGCGGGGCGGGTGTAGTGGGGGTGCTCCAGCAGGCCGGCACTGTGGCTCTCCTCCTCCAGGCACGCCTGGGTGCCCACCGTGCCGGGGAGCAGCCGCACCACCCCATTGATGATCACCGCCGCCGGCAGCTCGCCGCCGGTGAGCACGAAGTCGCCGATCGACACCTCCTCATCGGCCAGGGTGCGGATCCGCTCGTCGAAACCCTCGTAGTGGCCGCAGATCAGCACCAGCTGCTCGTAGCCGCTGGCCCAGCGGCGCAGATCGGCCTGCTGTAGTGGTTGGCCCTGGGGGCTCATCAGCAGCACACGCCGGCGTGGCAGTACGGGGATCGCCTCCACCGCGGCGAACACCGGCTCCGGCTTGAGCACCATCCCAGCGCCGCCTCCGTAGGGGTCATCGTCGACCTTGCGGTATTTGTCGGTGGCGAAGTCGCGCGGGTTGTGGGTGTGCAGGGCGGCGATGCCGGCCGCGAAGGCCCGGCCGATCACCCCAAGGCTCAGCAGCGGGGTGAAAGCCTCGGGAGCCAGGCTCACCACATCGAGTCTCATGACCGTGAAGCGGTTCGGCAGGGCACCATCAGCCTGCGGGGCGGCTGACCCGCCGGATCTCCGAGCTGAAACTGGCCCGGCCCGGCAGGCCGTCGGCACGGCTCTCCACGGTGCTGCGCAGGCGCAGGTTGGGCTTGGTGAACCAGATGCGTTCGCGCACCTCGCTGCTGCCTTCGCTGAGGGTGAGCTCCAGGCTGCCATCGGGCCAGAGCTGCCAGCTGCCCTGCCGCTCGCCCTGCTGGCTGCCTCCAGCTGACTCGTTCACCGTGAAGCTGCCGTCGCCGGTGAATAGCAGCTGCCGGGGGGCCTCCCCCTTGGGCCCCAGGCTCAGGCCGCCCGGGGAGTCGGCGCTGCTGGGCTCCAGGTAGGCCACCACCAGTTCGCCCCGCTCGCTGCTGTGCCACTCATCGCCGTTCTCGCCCTCCAGGCCGGCATCGAGGGCAAAACGGCTGCGCAGGGCCATCCACTCGCCGGCGCAGAAGCGCAGGAAGGCCCTGATGTCCTGGGGGGGAAAGGGCGCGGAATCGCTGCAGGTGTCAGTCATGGGGCGATTCTCTCAGCCGCTTGGTGTGGTCAGGCCTCATTCCCCCCGATAGCCCAGCTCAGCCAGGCGCGCGGCGCTGCGGCGCCAGCCCGGCACCACCTTCACGAACAGCTCCAGATACACCGGTCCGCTGAACACCTTCTCCATCTGCAGCCGGGCCCCCTGGCCGATCGTCTTGAGCATGCGGCCGCCCTTGCCGATCAGGATCCCCTTCTGGCTGGAGCGTTCCACCAGCACCGTGGCCAGCACGGCGGTGCGGGGGCCGTCGTCGACCACCCGATCGATGCTCACCGCCACGGAGTGGGGCACCTCCTCGCGGGTGTGGCTGAGCACCTGCTCGCGGATCAGTTCGGCCATCAGCAGCTGCTCGGGCTGGTCGCTCACCGCATCGGCCGGGTAGAGCTGGGGCCCCTCGGGTAGCTCGGCGGTCAGGGCCGCCACCAAGGCCTCGGTGCCCTCGCCGGTGAGGGCGCTCACTGGATGCAGCGGCCAGCTCAGCGGTGGATTGGGCTGCTCTCCCGCGGTTGGGATCGAGGCGAAGTCTCCGCGGCCCTCCAGCAGCTGGCGATAGCTGGCCGCCAGCGCTTCGGCCTCGGCTGGATCCACCAGGTCGTGCTTGTTGAGCGCCACATGCACGGGTGCGCGGCAGTGGCGCAACAGCTCCACGATGAAGCCATCGCCGCGGCCGGCCGGTTGGCTGCCGTCCACCAGCAGGAGCACCACATCCACATCGCCGATGGTGTTGCGTGCGGTTTTCACCAGGCGCTCCCCCAGCAGGTGGTGGGGCTTGTGGATGCCGGGCGTGTCGAGCAGCACCAGCTGGGCTGCCGGGGTGGTGAGGATCGCCCGCAGCCGGTTGCGGGTGGTCTGCGCCACCGGCGAGGTGATCGCCACCTTCTCGCCCACAAGCTGGTTGAGCAAGGTGGATTTGCCCACGTTGGGCCGGCCGATCAGGGCCACGAAGCCGGAGCGGAAGGGCTGGCTTCCCTGCTGCTCAGTTGGCAGAGCTGCCAGCAACCGGGCCGATTCCTGAGGGTCGGGGATCGGCAGGAGCACCCCCTGCTCGCCATCCGCCCCGGGCGCTGCGGGGGCGCCGGGCTCGCGCGGGCTGGAGGCGGGGGAGTGGGAATCCATTCCTCTCACAGTGGCAGCCCGCCGGTCGGGTTTCCATAGCCTGGGGGCCAGCGTTGCGCCCCTTCCCCATGACCGCCGTTGCCGAGCCCACCTTCCACCAGGCGATGGAGATCACGGCCCAGTGGCTGGGGCTCTGGGACAACGGCGAGCTCAGCGACGAGGTGCTGGCTGATCGGGTGGCCGAGCTGGTGTCCAGCCGCGACGGGGCCCGCGGTTTCTTTGTGGTGAGCCTGGCGGGCGACTGCCCGCTGATGGATCGCCTGCCCGAGCCCCTGGTGCTCCAGCTGCGGCAGGCGGGCGAGGGGGTGGTGGATCTGTCTGCCCGCAACCTGGCGATGAGCACCGCCATGGCCCGCCATCACCACCGTGCCGGCGATGGCGGCCAGCAGGCTGCGTCGGAGCGGGTGAGCGCCCGCTGCACCGAGCTGTTGCGGCTGCTGGAGCCCGCCGCCGTGAAAACCCGCCTCGAAACCCTCCTGGCCGCGGCCCGGGATGGCCAGGGCGACGATGTGGCCTTCCTGGATCGCTGGGGTTACGACGCCGAGCAGCGCCAGGCGATCGCGGCGGCGATCGAGGCAGTGGCGGAGTGAGCCTGCTCCGCGCAGTCTGCCCATGAAAAAGCCCCCGCCGCAGCGGGGGCTGATGGGACTGTTTGGACCAGCGCCTGTGGGGGGGCCGGGCTCAGTCGCGGCGGCCGCCGCCCTGAAGGGCAATGATCAGGCGCAGGACGAAGATGAACAGGTTGATGTAGGTGAGATACATCCCCAGGGCGCCGGAGAGGTACTGATCATCTCGGTAGGTGCGCGGCATCGTGTAGAAGTCCACGAAGGCGGCGCCCACGAACAGCACGGTGCCGAAGCCGGCGATCATCAGCTCAAAGGTGCCGCCCATGAACATCTGGGGGGCAAAGATGCCGCCCACGATCTGCACAAGCATGGCGATCACCAGGCCGAGGATGCCCAGGCCCACCACGCCGCTGAGAGCCTGACCCACGTTGTCGCTCATGCGACGGCCCATCACCGAAGCCACCACGAAGGTGATGCCCGTGGCCAGGGCAGCGGTGCCGATGGCACCCACACCGGCCACCGAGAGGGCATAGGCCACGATGCCGCTCAGGGTGAAGCCAGTGATCAGGCTGTAGGCGGCGAGCAGGGGCAGGGCAGTGGTGTTGTCCCCCTTGGTGGCCGCGTTCTGCGCCACAAAGAAGAGGATGAAGTTGCCGATCAGGGCCACCCAGAAGAGCGGCATGAACAGGGCAGCATTGCTGGCCATCAGCGCCAGACCGCCGAGCACGCCCCCGGCGGTGAGCACCATGCCGCCGCCCACGTAGGGCAGGGCCTTGTTGACCACATTGGGCCCCACCAGGGCGCTCGATTGGGCCTGGCGAATGGCCTCCTGAAAGTTGCTGCTGGCCGGCATGGCTCAGAGGGAGGAAGATCCACACATCCTGCCAGCGCTGCCCGGAGAACGGGAGTTGCCTGTTTGGATCGATGGTGCGGATCTCCCTATCGAGCCTTCCCCTCGGGCCACAGCAGCACGCCAACCACAGCAACCCCTGTGCCGATGCAGGATTCGGCAAAGCGCAGGAGGGCGTTGACGCCGGGGCTGAGCTTTGGATCCAGGCTGGCGGTCACCATCACCACAATCACGGTGATGGCTGCCAGCCGGCCGTGGCTCGGCACCCGGGCTGCGCTGCACACCACAACCGTGGCGAAGATGGCTACGGCCATTCCCAGCGGGTGAAAGGGCAGCAGGCTGAGATACACCGCGCTCGTGAAGGCGCCGATCGCCGATCCCAGCACCCGCAGTGAGGCTGAAGAGGTCGTTTCCCGGCGGGTGGCCTGGGTCACCACAATGGCGGAGATCGCGGACCAAAGTCCACCGATCTTGGGCAAGTAGCCCTGAAACAGACTCGTAAACCAAAAGCCGAGCAGATAAGCCACCAGTGCCGCAAGGGCGATTTCTGCTGGCTCGCGGAGGCGCTCAGCGCTGATCATGCCTGTCGGAAGTTCTGCTGCCATCCAATCGCTTCCTGGCGACAGGCGCTAGCCGTTTGGCATCGCGGTTGGCATAGGCGGTCACCAGTCGCTGCACCAGTGGATGGCGCACCACATCGGCAGCTGTCAGCCGGCAGATCGCTACCCCTTCCACGCCCTCGAGCACCTCGGCGGCCTCGCTGAGGCCGCTGGTCACCCCGGCGGGCAGGTCCACCTGGGTGGGATCGCCCGTCACCACCATGCGCGAGTTTTCGCCCAGGCGGGTGAGCACCATGCGCATCTGGGTGGTGGTGGTGTTCTGGGCTTCATCGAGAATCACGAAGGCATCGGCCAGGGTGCGGCCTCGCATGTAGGCCAGCGGCGCCACCTCGATCACGTTCTTTTCGATCAGGGCCGCCGTGCGCTCCTGGCCCAGCAGGCTGTGCAGGGCGTCGTAGAGGGGGCGCAGGTAGGGGTCCACCTTCTGCTGGAGATCGCCGGGCAGGAAGCCGAGGCGTTCGCCGGCCTCCACGGCCGGTCGGGTGAGAATCAGCCGCTCCACCTTCCGCTCGGTGAGCATGCGCACCGCCAGCACGGTGGCCAGAAAAGTCTTGCCTGTGCCGGCCGGTCCCAGGGCCAGGGTGAGGTCGTGGCGCTCCATGGCGTCCACGTAGGTCTTCTGGCGCAGGGTCCGGGGCCGCAGCAGCTTGCCGCTCTGGCTGCGGGCCAGCACCTGGCGGCCCAGGTCCTGGTGTTCTTCCGTCCGGCCGCTGTCGAGGGCACTCAGCGCGGTCTGCACATCCACCTGGCTGAGGGCCTGGCCCTCCTGCCAGATCGGTCGCAGCAGCTCCACAAGCGATTGGGCACGCTCGAGCTGACTAGGCCGACCCTGAATCAATAGATCAAGACCCCGCAACACCAGGGAGGCCCCGGTGAGGGCTTCCAGGCGATGCAGGGTCGCTTCCGCCTCCCCAGCCAGGGCGAGAGCCGCCGCAGGGGAGGGGAGGGAAATGGTGGTGCTGCTGAGCCCCGCGGGCTGGGCCATGGGGCGGTTGCCGATCAGGCCTCAGCGGCCTCGCTGGAGGCAGCGGCAGCGGCAGCTGCTTCGGCGGCGGCGGCTTCAGCGGCAGCCTTGGCCTCAGCAGCTTCTTTGGCGGCCTGCTTGGCAGCAGCTTCGCGGGCGGCAGCCTGCTTTTTCTGGCCGATCACCACCGAAGGACGGACGCTTTTCTCCACCAGGCCACCGCGCTCCAGCAGGCTGAGCACGGTGTCGCTGGGCTGGGCGCCCTGTTCAAGCCGGGCACGGATGGCCTCGGTGTTGAGGCGGGTTTCCTTGGTGCGGGGGTTGTAGAAGCCCAACTCCTCGAGCGGACGACCGTCGCGGCGAGAGGTGCTGTTGACGGCCACGAGGCGGAAACTCGCTTCCCGCTTCTTGCCAAACCGCTTCAGGCGGAGCTTGATCATCGTGGCCTAGCCGCTAAGTGTCCAAACAACCAGTGTAGCTCGTGGGGGGTGCCTGCTCCTATGGGCAGCCGTCCGTTGGCCGGCAGGGCTGAGCGGCTCAGAGCTGGCCGAAGCCCTTGCGTTTCTTGGCTGGTTTGGCTGTCTTGGCGGCTCCACCTCCCCGGCCCCCCATCCCGGGCGTTGCTCCCATCCCGGGCATGCCCATGCCCGGGAAGCCGCCCATGCCCGGAAAACCGCCACCCATGCCCGGCATTCCTGGCATTCCTGGCATCCCAGGCATGCCGCCGCCGCGGGTCATCTGCTGCATGAAGCCCCGCATCTGCTGGAAGTTCTGCAGCACCTTGTCCACATCCGCCGGGGTGTGACCGCTGCCGCTGGCGATGCGGCGCCGGCGGGAGGGATTGGCGGCCAGCAGATCGGGATCGCGGCGCTCCGCCTCGGTCATCGAGCCGATCATCGCCTCGATTTTTTTGAGCTGCTCTTCGCCCTGCTTGAGCATCCCGTCGTCGATCTTGTTCATGCCGGGGATCAGCTTCATCAAGCCCCCCAGGGAGCCCATGCGCTTGATCAGGCGCATCTGCTGCACGAAGTCCGAGAAGTCGAAGGTGGCTTCCTGGAGCTTCTGCTGCATCTTGGCCACATCGGCCAGCTCCACCTCCTTCTGGGCCTTCTCCACCAGGGTGAGCACATCGCCCATGCCCAGGATGCGGCTGGCCATCCGCTCGGGGTGGAAGG
>JBILDP010000057.1:0-11149 GCA_044352535.1 Prochlorococcaceae cyanobacterium | reverse complement strand
CCAAGGGGCTCGGCAAACCACCACCACCGAGCAATTCGTTGCCTTCCTGCGCTCGCGCAACCTCAACGCCAACCTTGAATCAATCGCCGCCGCACCGCTGGTGCAGGTGAGGACAGAATTTGTCCGTAGCGTGAAGGCTCAACAGCAACAAGGCGAAGCAAACATCAGACAAACAACCAACAGCACCCTTCTGCGCTTTGGTTCGAGTGGCCTCAGGCTGTTTGCCAACCTGCTGATTCTGGCCATCTTCATGAGGGGCTTCCAGATGCTGACAAGGCGTTCCGCCCCCACCGGAATGGATCAAGAAGCACCCCATGAAACAACTTCGAGCCAGGCGGAAGACCCAGAAACCAGCATCTCCTTCTGATCGCCCCATCATCGGGGATCAGGGCAGGGCAACCTGTAAGCACACGTCTGTGGACACTGGGGTCTCGTATTCAAGATCCCAGCGTTTTTTCAAAGCCGACAATCCAACGAGAATGCTGGTATGTGTTCAATGCACGAAAACCCTTACATCGTGAGATCAGGCGTATCCTTTAAGGTGATCTCTCTGTTGAATAGCGCTGGGATGACCAAGCCTATTGCACAACTCTGGCGCATGCTTGGCTCCATCACGGCGTTGGTTGCTCCTTCCCTCAGCGCGCATCAGGTGTTGGCCGCACCTCCCACCTGGACTGAGAATCCGGCACCAACCATTCAATTGCAGTGGTTGAGATCGCCAACCACGCGTTCGGCAGAGGGCTCTGCCAACTGGACAACCCTCAACCCCACGCGTTCGGCAGAGGGCTCTCTCAACTGGACAACCCTCAACCCCACCCGTGTACGGCCGGCAGAAGCCTCCGCCGATCGGTCCGCTGATTCCACAACCACGGCAGATCCCACCACACCTGAATCCCCATCTCCTGAGCCAAGATCCACCCCCCAGAACTCTCCCTGGATCGTTGGACTCGGAGGCGGAGCCAGAATCGGAGCCGGTGAACCCACCTACCCCATGGTTTACGGACGCCTTGGTCGCCTGGTCGACGAAAATGTTGCTCTCTCAGTCCGTCCTCGATATATCTTCGGCAACGTAGACCGGCAGGGCCGGTCTAACAGCGAGGGGGCTTTCCAGATGCCCTTCACGCTTGATTTCGCGCCTGGCTCCCTGTTCAGCCCCTACCTGGGCGGTGGCATCGCAACCAACACAGACAGTACCGGCAAAACCAATGGCATGATCAGCGGAGGCGTCGACCTCTCGATCAACAATCACATCACGATTGACCTTGGAGTAAATTACATCTTTCAGCAAGATTCAACAGATAGCAATAATCGCGATATTGAGTTCACATCTGTATTGTATTATCGCTTTTAATCAACTCCAGGACGATCCCGGATTGCCCTGGTTTTCACATCTAGAGCTGTTCACCCCCATACCCGCAACTTGTTGAGCAAAAACATCAGCACCGTGGTTTGGCGGGTGACCACATCAGCGCTCACCGCCATCCCCGGCCGCAGGGCGCAGCGGCTGCTGCGGCCTGTCAGCTCCCGTCGCTCGGGGGTGAGCACCACGTCGTAGCCGCTGGCCTTGCTCTCCTGCTGGGACATGCCATCCCTGGGCGTCACATCGGCAGCCACGCTCTGCAGCCGGGCCGGCAGCACCCCGAATTCGGCCGTGGGGCAGGCGTCGATCCGCACGGTGGCCTGCTGGCCGGGCCGCAGCTGACTGATCGACTCCGACGGCACCGCCAGCCGCACCTCGAGGGGAGCGGCGCCCGGCGCGATCATCGCCAGCGGCTCGCCGGCCCGCAGCACCTGACCCGGATGGCGCAGCGCCGTGCTCACCACGGAACCGCTGATCGGCGCCAGCACCCGTGTTTGGGCGATCGCCCGATCCAGCTGCTGCAGCCGCGTGATCCGCTGCAGCAGTTGCTTGTGCAGCTCATCAGCGGCTGAGCGGGCCTGGAATTCCGCCTGGCGCAGCCGCGCCAGCTCACTCACCCCACGCGACTGCTGCTCGGCCACCCCCTGCACCGCCTTGAGCAGCTCCGACTCGCTCACCACCCGCCGCACCTGGCGCTCCTCCACCAGGCTGGTGGGCACCGCCCCCTCCGCCGCAAGGGCGCGGTAGCGCTCCAGCTCGCGTCGCTCGTAACCCAGGGCCGACTGCGCCTGCTCCACCCCCTGGCGCGATGCGCTGGTGAGCGAGCGGTTCACCCCCCGCAGCGCCTCGGCCTGGGTGCTGAGCGAGTGCTGCTCGCCCCGTGCCATGGCCAGCTGGCGCTCCAGCGCCTGCACCTCCCGCCGCAGTTGCTGCTGCTCCAGCCGCAACGGCCGGCTGTCGAACAACGCCAGCAGCGCCCCGGCCCGCACCGGCTGATTCGGCTTCACCAGCACCTGCTGCAGGCTGCCTCCCTGCTCGCTCTGCACCACCGAGTTCTCGCCAGTGGGCCGCACCATCCCATTGGCCCGCACCGTTTCGCGCATCGGCCAGAAGGTGAGGGCGGCCCCGCCCAGCAGCAGCCCAATCAGCAGCTGGCGCCCCAGCACCGAGGCCCAGGGTCCCGGGCCAGGCAGGTAGTCGTCGGCCGTGGTGGCCATCAGGGTGGGCGGCACCGCCGGAGCAGGCACGGGCGCAGCAGGCGTGGATGGAGTGGGCGCGGCGGGAGTGGCGGGTGTGGGGGCGGTGGGAAGCGTCATCGGAAGAGGCGCAAGGTGGCAAAGCAGCTGAAGCAGCCGGTGTGATCAGGCGGCCTGCAGATAGGGCGAGACTGCGCCGTGGTCGCGCAGGTCGCGCGGATGGCTCTGCTGGCGCACGGCCCCCTTGTCCATGAACACCACCCAGTCGGCCCGGAGGATCACCGAGGGGCGGTGGCTCACCAGGATCGTGGTCTTGCCGCGGCGCACCTGCAGCAGCCGGTCCATCAGCCGTGCCTCGAGCACCGGATCCAGCGCCGAGGTGGATTCATCCAGCAGCAGCACCGGTGGATCCGCCGCCAGGGCGCGGGCCAGGGCCAGCCGCTGGCGTTGTCCGCCCGAGAGGTTGGCGCCGAATTCACCCAGCACCGTGCCGTAGCCATCGGGCAGCTCGCGGATGAAGTCGTCGGCGAGGGTGAGCCGGCACAGCTCCACGATGTCGGCAAACGACAGCTGCGGATAGGCGAAGGTGAAGTTCTCGAAGATCGAGCGGTTCAGGAAGGTGTCCTGCTGGGGCAGCAGCACCACCTGCTGGCGCAGGCTCTCCAGGCTCAGGTCGCGGCCGTTGAACGGGCCGTAGTGAATGGCGCCGCCCTCCAGGGTGTAGAGGCCGGCGATCAGCTTGCTCAGGGTGCTCTTGCCGCAGCCCGATTCGCCGATCAGCGCCGTGGTGAGCCCGCCGGGAATGCGCAGGTTGAGGTCGTCGATCAGGGCCGCGCGGCCGGCATGGTGAAAGCGCACGTGCTCACACACGATGTCGGCATCGGCCGGAATGCCGGCCTGCTGAATGCCCTTGGCCGCGTCAGTTTCCAGCGGATGCTGCAGGGCGTCGTCGAGCCGGGCCATCACCACCCGGGAGGTGATCAGCTCCTGGCTCACGCCGCTGAGTGCCGCCAGGAACCCCAGCACGTTGGCGCCCATGCCGTTGAAGGCGAGCAGCTGGCCGATACTGAGCTGCTGGCTCAGCACAAACACGCTTCCATACCAGAGCAGCACGATGCCGATCGCCTGGCCAAGGAAGCCGGTGGCGGTGGAAGCCTGCAGGTCCAGCAGACCCACCCCCCAGGCCTGGCGGGCCAGGCGGCCCTGGTTGCGCTGGAATTCCTGCCAGGCCTGCGGCGCCGCCTGGGTGGTCTTGAGCAGGGCCTGGCCGCTGAACAGCTCCACCAGAAAGCCCTGGTTGTGGGCCGACTCCACCAGCAGGCGCTGGGTGCGCCGGTGCAGGGCCGGCAGCACCGCCAGCTGGGTGAGCACCACCAGCACGTAGCCCGCCAGGGCGGCCAGGGTGAGCGCCCCGCTGTACTGCCACATCCACAGCAGCGAGATCACCGCGATACACAGTTGGCCCGGCAGACCGAGGCTCACATCGGCGATCAGGGAGTTGAGCCGCTGGATGTCGTCGAGCCGGCTCACCACCTCGCCACTGCGGCGACTCTCGAAATAGCTGAGCGGCAGGCCCAGCAGGTGCTGGCCGTAGTGCAACACCATCTGCAGCTGCAACTTCTGGCCGAAGTGGCCCACCAGCACGCCCTGCAGCAGGTTGAGCAGGGCCCGCAGGGCAAACAACAGCAGGATGCCGATTGCCAGGCTGCGCAGCATCTCGCCGTCGCCGCGGATCAGCACGTCGTCGGTGAGGATCTGCATCAGCAGCGGCATGGCCAGCGCCATCACGCCAATCGCCAGATTGAGCCCCAGGGCCTGCAACAGCAGGCGCCGGAACGGCCACAGCAGCCGCGGCAGGATCGCCAACCCCTGGCCCTGCTGCCAGCGCTTCGGCGAGGAATCGAGGATGGGGAAGCGGGCCGGATCGGGCTCCAGCAGCAGCACCACCCCATTGCTCCAGCCGCTGAGAAACTCCTGGCGCGACAGGCGCCGCAGACCCACCGCCGGATCGGCCACCACCAGCTCACCGTTCTGTTCGCCGTGCAGCACGACCCAGTGGCAGCCCTGCCAGTGACACACCAGCGGGAGCGGCACGCCGTTGAGGTCGTTGAGCAGACTGGGGTCGGCCTTGGCCGCCTGGGCATGGAAGCCGAGCTTTTCCGCCCCCCGCTTGAGCCCCAGCAGGGTGGTGCCGTCTTTGGAGGTGCCCACCAGATGCCGCACCCAGCCCAGGGGCACCTGGGCCCGGTGCCGGGCGCACACCGTGGCCAGGCAGGCAGCGCCGCAATCTTCCTCGCTGTGCTGACGCACGCTGGGAAAGGCACTGGCTCGGGTGAGCCCAGGCCAGGCGGTGATCCGACGCCACAGAGAACGAGTCATCGCCAGAGGAGTTGCCATCGCAGAAGAGGCCATGGGCCCAACAACGGGGAGGAAAAGCCTGGCGATCACAGGCTCGATTGCATCGTCAATGCGTTCACCTGGTTGTTGAAGATGGAGCCGCCGCCGATGGCAATGTTGATGGCGAAGTTGATCTGATTCACGGTGTTCTGAATCGACCTGAACACGAGCCCGCGACCGCCGCCGAAGAAACGACCGAAACCACCGCAGCCGCGCAGACCGCGCCGAGCGGCAAGGGGCCGGCCCATGCGACCACCACAGAGTTGTTCAGCCTGAAGATCGGAGAGAACCTGCATGGGTGGGTGCGTGGTTGGGTGAATAGTTAACGAGTTGAAAAGCACGAGAAGAAAGGCGCCCGCTGTTCTCACAGTCGGGCGCCGGGATGGGTCGTCAGGCAGCCGCCCCGGTGAGGGCAGTCAGGCCATTGAGTTGCCCTAGGCTGGCAAAAGCCGGGCCGCCAAACGGGCTAATGGCAAAGGCATTGCCCAGGTTGCCCTGAAGGGCAGTGGAGATGGTGTTGCTCACCACGATGGTGGGAGCCACCGTGATGGAAAACCAACGCCCACCACGCAGGCTTTCAGCCTGGATATCAGTGATGATTTCCATCGTGCCTCAGCCCGCCGAAGTGAAGATGGTGGCGCCGTTGGCCTGGAACGACTCGGCGTTGGCCCAGCCAGCAAATCCACCGAGGCCGATCGAAGTGTTGGAAGCAGCGTTGCCCTGGGCGAGATAAGTGGACGCCTTGGACATGTACTTGGTCGACACGTGGCTGGACGGATAGCTCGGGCGGCAGACCTGGGGCTTGTAGACGGGAGGCATACCGCCGCCACACAGGGCCTGGCACTGCTGATCGTCGAGACGAGTGAGACTTGTCATGATGAAGAAAAGAAATTGGGATTGTCTTGATGTGGCAGCGCTCAGCCGGCCACGGTCGTGATGAAGGCCACGTTTTCCTGCACGCTGGTGGCGTTGGCCATGCCAAAGCCATGGAAGCCCAGGCCAATGGCCAGGTTGTTGGCCACGTTGCCTTGAATCAGATTGGTCGTGGCCGACTTGTGTGAAATGCTGGTGTGGCTGGAGCCGTGCTTGGGGTGGGAGCGATACTTGGGCTTGCCCCAGACACCGCCACCGCTACCGCCGTTGATGCGTTCGGCGTCCAGATCAGCCAGAAGATTCAGAGAAGCCATAGAGAGATCTCCAGGAGTTTGAGAGTGGGCAACACGAATTACCCGATCACGTTGTAGAGACAGCACACCGTTCACACCCACCGATCAGCACCTCAAGCGCAGATCTGCTGCAGCCTGCACCCGCTTCACACAGGCATGCTGCACATTGACCTGATGACCGCAGGTTTACTGCAGGGAATGCAAGACAGCTGAACAAGACTTCTGATTCCATCGACCACAACAAGTGCTGAACAGCATAAGGCTATTCAGCACTTTGAATCACGGATGCCCCAGATGTGCTTCTGCAGCAGTTCAGCTGCAGAGTGACGCATCAACCGGGGCAACCACGGGACCGAGCCCTGCTTATAAACTAGACCAAAGCACAGGGATCCAGACCCAGTTCGTTATTAGCCGAGAACAGCCCCGCCAGACTTTCAGTGTTATATTGCATGCCGTCAATCTCCACGAGATTGCCCAGTAAAACTTGTCCGGTCCACTGGCGTATCTGCTCTTCGGAGGCAAAGTAGCTCACATCCTCATCGCGGGAATTGAGGATAGCTGCCATCGAATGCCTGGCCAGGGCATTCGCACCTCCTCCCCCGATGGAGAGGGCCTCCATCACACTGAGATCATCCAATTTAGTTGGCTCCTTACCTCCAGGCAGAGTCCAGGTCAGATCATCCCCCCGTTTGCTCTGTTCGCCAAAAATCAACTGTTCGTAGCTGAAAGCAAACACATCTCCATCGTCATACACAGGCGCGCCGGTAATGTTGTCCCAGTCATTCGCCTGTCCCCCAGGAGCAGCACCAAGATCAGCAGGGCCATGGGTCTTCCAGTATCCCGGGGTCAAGCCCTCAGCGCAACCCGATGGGTCATCCGAACAGGGCGGAAGATCAAGTTTCGGCAGATACATCTTGGCACTATCCTCTCCCCCATCAGTCGACTGCAGTCGCACCCACCAACTGGTGTCATCAAGCAACTGTTCGGCATTAATGTCAGCTCCAGCTGTGGTGAGTACAAACGAAGCCTGTTGCACGATGCCATCGCCTGAACCGAGCTCACCGAAGCGGATGCCAACGTCATAGGGCTCTCCATCCTCTCCCAGATTTCCACCAGAGGTGCTGAAGCCAGGATCCAATGGACCCTGATCACTCACTTGATCCTCACCCATCACCACGACTGGCGGGGTAGTCGTAACTGAACCATAAGACGTATTCAGCAGAATTTGCACGATCTCCAGGTTGTCAAGCTTGTTCACATCAAAGGCCACGCCAACCATGTCCTCCTTCTCTGAATTGGATGCGGGATTGAGTGCCAAGCTCACTTGCACATCATCGAAACCATCGCCTGTGATATCTCCGCAGTACTCAAACGTGAGATCAATAATTTCGATACTGCTGCCAGCACCATCGCCCGCAGACTGCGTGATCTGAGTCGTGTAGGTTTTGGAAAATACAGACATGGGTTGCCTCATCGAGGGGGCAACTCAGTCCTAAATCGATAAGCAAGGTAGCCGAATATCAATCGGCAAATGCACTTCAATCCTGCCGTATGTGTGCCGCATGTCTTGATGCTTCTTTGCCCAGATCTTCAAGCCCAGGCACGCAGGCCAGAGGCCGCTCAGTCAAAACCCAGCAGGTCAAAGATCTCCCGGTCCTTAAGGGACTCGGCCTCGAGCGGCTGCACATTCTCGAGCATGGCGCGGGCCAGCCTGAGATATTCGTTCTGCACCGCCTCCACCTCCGGGGTGGCTTCCATCTCAAAGATCGTGCACTTCTTGAGCCGGGAGCGGCGGATCGCGTCGAGGTCGGGGAAATGGGCCATCGTCTTCATGCCCACCCGTGCATTGAACTTGTCGATCTCGTCGGTGTCCTTGGAGCGGTTAGCCACCACCCCCCCCAGCCGCACCTTGTAGTTCTTGGCCTTGGCCTGGATCGCGGCGATGATCCGGTTCATCGCGAAGATGGAGTCAAAGTCGTTCGCCGTCACGATCAGGCAGTAGTCCGCGTGCTGCAGCGGGGCGGCAAAGCCACCGCACACCACATCGCCCAGCACATCAAAGATCACCACATCGGTGTCTTCCAGCAGGTGGTGTTCCTTGAGCAACTTCACCGTTTGGCCGGTCACGTAGCCGCCGCAGCCGGTGCCCGCCGGGGGCCCGCCCGACTCCACACACTGCACGCCGTTGAAGCCCTCAAACACGAAGTCTTCCGGCCGCAGCTCCTCGGTGTGAAAGTCCACGGTTTCGAGGATGTCGATCACCGTGGGCACCATCTGCTTGGTGAGGGTGAAGGTGCTGTCGTGCTTGGGATCGCAGCCGATCTGCAGCACCCGCTTGCCCAGCTTGGAGAAGGCGGCCGACAGATTGGAGGAGGTGGTGGATTTGCCGATCCCTCCCTTGCCGTACACGGCGATCACCAGGGCACCTTCCTCGATCTGCAGGCCCGGCTCCTGGTGCACCTGCACGCTGCCCTCACCATCTGGATGCTGAGAATTTGGATGCTGAGAATCGGGGCGCTGAAGATCGGGGCGCTGAAGAGTGCTTGTCATGAAAGCAGGCCCGAGCCAGCAGGGGTTCTGCTGTTATCCAACTCCTCGGCACCACCCCTGAAAACACCAGCCAGACAAAGCGAAACATCGATCCCAGATCGATGCGCAACCCCACACAGAACCCCCTCACAAAAGTAGTAAGCATGAATACTTAAATCGTTGCTGAATCAAGTCAGCTGAAGCTCAGCGGCTGTAATGGGCCTTGGCCTCATAGAGGGCCTCGCTGTCGATCAGCGCCACGCCGTGGTCGCGGGCATAGGCCTCGATGTTGCGGCGCACCTTGGCACGCACGAAGAAGGGGATCTTGGCCAGTTCCGCCTCACCATCGGCGCTCCAGCTCAAGGCCCCGGCCGGCGCTGCGGCAGGTGCTTCTGCAGGCACTGCGGCAGGTGCCGCCGGTGCCCCATCGCCCAGGTGGCTGCGGTGGCCGTCCACAAACTCGAAGTCGTGGCGGAACATGCCGATCAGGTGCTCCTCCAGCCCCATCATCAGCGGGTGAACCCAGGTGTCGAAGATCACGTTGGCCCCCTCGAAGCCCATCTGCGGGGCGTAGCGGGCCGGCACATCCTGCACATGCAGCGGCGTGCTGATCACCGCGCAGGGAATGCCGAGCCGCTTGGCACTGTGGCGCTCCATCTGGGTGCCCAGCACCAGCTCCGGCGCGGCCGCTGCGATCGCTGCTTCCACCGCCAGGTAGTCGTCTGTGATCAATGCCTCCAGCCCCAGCTCCTTGGCGGCGGCGCGCACCTCGCGGGCCTGCTCGCGGCTGTAGCTGCCCAGGCCCACCACCGCAAAACCCAGCTCGCGGCTGGCGATACGGGCAGCGGCGATGGCGTGGCTGGCGTCGCCGAACACGAACACCCGCTTACCGGTGAGGTAGGTGGAGTCAACGGAGCGCGAATACCAGGGCAACCGCGAGCGGCGCTCGACGTTGCACACCCCATCGGCACCGGATCGGAGCTCACTGGGCAGCTCCAGCCCCAGCACGGCATGCAGCTCACGCAGGAAGTCCACGGTGGCGCCGATGCCGATCGGCACCGTGTGCACCACGGGCATGCCGAACTGGCGTTCCAGCCAGCTGCTCACCGAGCCTGCCACCTCGGGGTAGAGGTTGAGATTGGCGTCGGCGCTGGGGATGCGGCAGAGATCGGCCGGGCGCGCCCCCAGCGGTGCCACCACCGCCACGTCGATGCCATAGCCGGCCAGGAGCTGGGTGATCTCGCGCACGTCGTCGCGGCAACGGAAACCCAGCAGCGACGGGCCCAGCAGATTCACCCGCGGCCGGCGCCCCTCGGCGCGCCAGCGGCCGGGATCCGGCTTGGCGCTGCCCGGGGCCGGCAACTGGGGTTTCAGCAAGCCCCGCACCAGCTGGTAGAGGGTTTCTGCCGCGCCCCAGTTCTCTTTCTTGGAGTAGGCGGGGAGCTCCAGGCTCACCATCGGGATGCCTCCCAGGTCCATGCCGGCAGCCAGGGCACCGGGCTGGTCTTGGATCAGCTCGGCGGTGCAGCTCTCGCCCACCAGCAGCGCCTCGGGCTGGAAGCGCTCCACCGCCTCGGCGATCGTGCGCTTCACCAGCTCGGCGGTGTCGCCGCCCAGATCCCGGGCCTGGAAGGTGGTGTAGGTCACCGGTGGGCGCCTGTCGCGCCGCTCGATCATCGTGAACAGCAGGTCGGCGTAGGTGTCGCCCTGGGGGGCATGCAGCACGTAGTGCACCCCCTCCATCGAGGCGGCGATGCGCATGGCGCCCACGTGGGGCGGGCCTTCGTAGGTCCAGAGGGTGAGTTCCATCAGGTGAGCGGGCGATTCAGGGGCGAACGGTCAGAGGCCAACGGATCGGGCGGCCCGTTCAGGCAAACGAGAGGGCATCGCGGCGGCGCAGGGGGCGGGCGAACAGCTCGGCCAGATCCCCGGCCTGATCGATGCCGTGGATGGGGCTGAACACCAGCTCGATCGACCACTTGGTGGCCATGCCCTCGGCCTCCAGCGGATTGGCCAGGCCCAGACCGCACAGCACCAGATCGGGACGGGCCTGGCGCAGGCGCGCCAGCTGGTTGTCGAGGTGCTGGCCTTCGCTCAGCTGGGTGGCGGGCGGCAGCAGCGCCAGCTCCTCGGCCATCAGCTGGCGGTCGAGATAGGGGGTGCCCACCTCCACCAGCTCCATGCCGCACTCGCGCGCCAGGAAGCGGGCCAGGGGAATCTCCAGCTGGGAATCGGGCAGCAGGAAGAGGCGCTTGCCGGCCAGCACCTCGCGCTGGGGCGCCAAGGCGCGCTGGCCCCGCTCCACCAGCGGATCGAGCACCTGGGCCACCTGGGCCGGCGCCACCCCGAACGCCGCCGCCGCCGCCGCCATCCAGGCACGGCTACCCTCCACCCCCAGGGGATAGGGGGCGCGGATCAGCTCGGCGCCGCGGTCCACCAGGGCCCGGGCCGTGCCGGAGAGAAAGGGCTGGGCCAGCAGCACCCGGGTGCCGGGGCCCACG
>JBILDP010000234.1:0-3306 GCA_044352535.1 Prochlorococcaceae cyanobacterium | reverse complement strand
GGGCGGCCCACCAGCGCTACGGCGTGGCGGCCCTGAGCAGTGGCCGGCCGCTGGCGGGCTGGCTGGGGGCCTGAGCGGGTGGCGCGGGACGCGCTGCTGGCTGCCCTGCTGCGCCACAACAGCCGGTTGGGGGCGAGCACGGCGATCTGGGGCGACAGCGCGGCTGAGGCCGCCGAGCAGGCCGTGGCGGCGATGGGGGCCAGCCTGCCGGCCAGCACCGCTGGGGGTGGCAGCCCGGCCCTGCGGCTCGACACGCCGCTGGATGTGGCCTACGCGGTGCGCTGCGACCAGCCGGAGCGGCTGCACTTTCCGGCGCGTGGCGGCCTGCCGGGACTGGAGGCCAGCCCGCTGAGCCTGGAGGTGGCGCTGCTGCGCCAGGCCACGGTGGGCGAGTGGCAGGGCTACCACCTGGTGCGCCAGGGGCAGGCGGTGGTGGCCGATGCCAGCAGCGCCTACTGGCCGCTGAGCGGCGGGGTGCTGGCGGGCGAGGGGGTGCTGCCGCCGGCGGAGCCGCGGCGGCGGGAGCAGCTGGCCGAGGCCTTTCTGGTGTGCGACGACCTGGAGGCCGGCAACTTCTGCCACTTCGTGTGCGACCTGCTGCCGAAGATCGCCCTGGCGCAGGAGTGCCGGCGGCGCATCCCGCTGGTGGTGGATCCGCTGGTGCAGCCGTTTCAGCGGGAGCTGCTGCAGCGGGCGAGCGAGCGCTGGGGCCATCCGATCGTGCCGCTGGAGCCGGGCCTGGAGCTGGCGGTGGAGCGGCTCTTTTACCTGCGGCGGGCCAGCCACATCCACCCGCTGCTGCGCTGCAGCGGCCTGGCGATCGGCTGGGTGCGGGAGCTGGTGGAGGCGCGGCCGGAGCGGGCCCCGGCCGGCTCGGTGCTCTACCTGCGGCGGCAGCGGCGCCGGCTGCTCAACGAGGAGGAGCTGATCGGCGCCCTGCAGCGGCACACGCCGCAACTGCAGGTGGTGGATGCGCTCGATGGCCTGGCGGTGCGGGCCCAGGCGGAGCTGGTGGGGCGCCATGCCCTGCTGCTGGGGCCCCACGGGGCTGGCTTCACCCACCTGCTGTTTGCCCGGGAGGCGCCGCAGCGGGCGCTGGAGCTGCTGGCCGAGGGCAACGGCAGCCTCAGCTTCGCGCTGATCTCCGGCCGGCTGGGGCTGGATCACGCCATGCATGTGGGCACGGCGGTGCCGAGCAACAACGGGCCCAATTACCCCGATCTGCGGGTGGATGTGGAGGCGGTGATGGCGCTGCTCAGCTCCTGAGTGGCTCGTGGGGTGTTTAAACTTGTGTTTATACGTTTGCTCGGCGTCCTGCTGGCTTGCTATGGCTCTCACCACACGGCAGGCGGTTCGACGCTGGGGCAACAGCCTGGGTGTGCGCTTGCCGGCCGCGATCGTGCGAGAGGCCCATCTGCTGGAGGATCAGCCGGTGGAACTCACGGTGGTGGAGGAGGGGATTCTGATTCGTCCGGCCCGGCCGCGCCTCAGCCTGGCCGAACGGCTCGCGCGTTACCGGCCGATGGAAGCCGAAGCCACCGAGATGCTGGCCTGGGATCCGATCGGGGCGGAAGTGCTGGAATGACAGGCCGGCGCGGGCCTGTCGCCTGGGTGCCTGAGCGTGGCGCGGTGATCTGGATCGATCACACCCCCCAGGCCGGCCGGGAGATGCGGGATCACCACCCTTTCTTGGTGCTGTCTCCCAGGGAGTTGCACGTGACCGTGGGGCTGGTGGTGGGTTGCGCCATGACCTCTGCGCCTTACAACCGCGGCTCCACGCTGGCGGTGGATCTGGGTCCGATCCCGGATCGGCCGGATGCGCACAGCTTTGTGCTGTGTCACCAACTCAAATCGTTTGACTGGAGGGCGCGAGCAGCCAAGCCCCATCCGATGGGCACGATTGCCCCCAGCCAGCTGGATGAAGTGCTGGAGATCGTGGGGCAGATCCTGGGCTTTTGCCCCTGAGTGGCCCCTGCCTGCAGCGCTTAGGATTTTGTTCGCTTTTGAGCGGCTCAAGACACCAGATGTGGTGTGGGTGGTGTCGCCGCAAGCAGCCGTTGCCGGCGGGGCGGGATGTGGCTATGGGGAGGGATGTGCCGGGGGAGGGCGATGCCCGCCACGATCTATCTGCACTGGGCCGCCACCCCCTACAACTGGGTGCGCAGTGGGCTGTATCACTCGATCATCAGCGGTGATGGGCGGGTGCAGCGGCTGCACAGCTATGGGGTGGACCTGCCGGCCCACACCTGGCAGCGCAATGCCAATGCGGTGGCGCTGAGCTGCGCCTGCATGGGCGGGCGGCCGGATCCGTGGAGCATGCCGCCCACGCCGGAGCAGCTGGAGGCGCTCTGCCAGGAGGCGGCGGCGGTGGCGCGCAGCTGGGGCTGGGGGGCGGAGCAGATCACGATCCAGCGGCTGATGACCCACGCGGAGGCGGCGGCCAACCGCGATGGGCGCACGCCGCATGAGAACTACGGCCCGGTGATCTGGGGCGGCACGGGCGAGCGCTGGGACCTGCTGCAGCTGGAGAAGGGCGGCCCGCCCACCGGCGGCGAGCAGCTGCGCGCGCGCATCCGGGCGATCCTGCGGGGGGAGCCGGCAGGGAGTGCTGAGGCGGGGAGCGAGCCCCTGCCGTTTGTGCGGGCCAGTGCGATCACGGCGCGCGGCGAGCCGTTGGCCACCCGGATCGATGGGCATGGCAGCAGCTGGGCGCTGGCGGCGGAGCTGCTGGAGCGCTACGAGCTGCCGTTTGTGTGGGACGCGCCGCACCAGCGCATCCTGGTGGGCGCCCACGACGTGGTGCCGCTGTATGGGGAGGATGCGGTGCAGGCCTCGGTGGGCTGGCCCCTGTTTGAGATCACGCTGCAGCAGGCCAGTGCCCCGGTGATCCTGCGCGGCATCCTGATGGAGGGGCGCGCCTGGTGCCGGGTGCTGGAGTTTGCCGAGGAGTTTCAGATCAGCGCCAGCTTTGAGCCCTTCGCGCTGGGGGAGCGACGTTGAAAATATGCAGGGTCTGCATTATTGCCGGCCCGTGGCGCGGCCTGCGTAGAAACTGGTAGCCACATTCGGTTTTGGGTGGAGCCATGGGCCGGCGGCTGGTAGGGAGTGGGCGGTTGTGAAGAGCCCGGCCCTGAGCCAGTTTCTGCAGGCTGTGGCGGCCAACCCTGTGATGCAGGGCCAATGCGGCGCGGTGCGCGACTTGGCTCAGCTGGTGCAGCTGGGCCAGGCGGCTGGCTTTGGCATTACCGCCCGGGAACTGCAGCTGTGGGCCCACGACGAGGCCTTTGCAGCGCCCTGGTGGCCGTG
>JBILDP010000056.1:0-11222 GCA_044352535.1 Prochlorococcaceae cyanobacterium | reverse complement strand
GGCCTGCTCCAGGGGGCGGCACTCCAGCAGCTCCCCTGCCATGGGCATCGCCATCACCGGCAAGGCCACGAATTGCTCCACGTCCACCTCGATGTCGCCATCCAGATCGATGTCGCTATCCACGTCGCCGTCGACATCGCTGTCGTCGCCGAAGTCGTCGGCATCGTCGATCGCTAATACCCCCGCCGGGGCCCCATCGGCAGCCACGGGGACCTCGCGGGTGTCTACGGGACGGGCGGGAGGGGTGGCAGCAGAGACGGGCTCTGGTGCTGGGTCTGCAGATGCAGGAGCAGGCTCTGCCGCAGGAGCGGGATCCAGTTCAGCCTCAGGATTTTGTGGGATCAGGCCAACCACTGCCTGGCTGCGCCCGCCACGGGCCCGGCCCTGCTTCAGCTGCTCATACTCCCCAGCCCCCAGGGCCGCCTTCACCACACGCGTGACCGTGGCCGCACTGCAGCCGAAGTCGGCAGCCAGCTCCGAGGCGAGCGCGCCCTCTCGGTAGCGATCCACCATTGCGGCCTTCTGCTCGTCGCTCAGCCGGGTTGCCGCCATCGGCCATTCCTGCGCAGCACGCCACTGTAGTGGGAGCAGCCAGCAGCGCTGGCACAATGCCAGTGGCCAGCCCAGGGCCGGCCTGCTCCCTTAGCTCAGCCGGATAGAGCAGCTGCCTTCTAAGCAGCCGGTCGTTGGTTCGAATCCAACAGGGGGCGTTTCCAGAATCCAGGCGGGATCCGGGCTCGGAGGCAGTCGGGGCCTCCTGATCTGCACACCACTGCCGGCGTTGGATCAAGGCCCATCAGACAGGGCGAGTGACGCGCTACGGCGGCCGGCCCGCCCCAACTTGTGCCGGCTGGGCCGCGCGTGCTGTAGCCGTGCAGCACATCTGCAGCGGGGCACCAGAAGCGGTGACGATCGGGTTCAGATTCACGGCAGTCCGAACACCCCAACTGCCGCGGAGCCCCAATGACGAACCTGAACGCACTGCCGACCGCGTGGCCAATGTGGCCCGGTGAGGAACCATCCCCCGCGCACGAGTCAGCTGGATCTCTGCTGGGGCTGGTGAGCGATGCCGCTGCAGATGCTGAGCCGATGCTGGCCCAACTGGGCGCCGCTCCGGACTTGACCGGCACGGCTTACCAGCTCGGCGTTCGCCTGCGTGAGCAGCTCGCCCAGGTGCTGGTCACCGCCGCCGCCCTGCGGGAAATGTGCCCGGGCGGTGCCGGCTGATCACTTCAGCCGGCGCCGACCCTTGCCGTCCTGACGGAGCCAATGTTCTCGGCGGGGAACATGAGAACGGATCACGCAAAGGTCACGGATCCAATGGATGCAGCTGTCAAGAAATCAGAAACAGTTGCCCCTTCACCAAAACGCTCAAATCCACTGACGCTCATGACGCCGTTGATGAGGAAAGAACCATCACCCTCAGCGGCTATCGAATAGGTGCCCGGCCTGTAAGTCAGAACATCAACGCCCTTACCACCCCGGAAGGTTCCGGATCCAAATCCCATCAAATGGTCATTGCCATCACCGAGGTCGACGGTGCCATCTCCAGCAAAACCAAATGGCAGAGCATCGACCTTGTCGCCCCCATTGCCCGTGCGAATCAGCCCTTGATTCCAGATGTCATAAGAAAGACCACCGCCACGCCCCGTCACGATGTCATGACCATTGCCGGCATCGATCTCGCTGTCAGGCCCGTTGACAATTCCGTCGTAGCGGGAGCTGATTCCGGTGATCTGATCATTGCCATCACCCATCAGGATCTGGGCATCAAAATAGTTAAGGATCCCCCAGATTCCGCCCGAACCAAGGATCTCGTCATTGCCGGCGCCTGTCTTCACAACCCCGCCATAGCCACCATTGTAAATACCGTCTCCCGCATCCGAACCGATTCCCACAATGGAATCATTACCAGTTCCGGTATCAATGGTCGAATAGCCATAATTACGGAGGCCATCAAAAGTGGTCGTAGCCTCACCTCGAATCACGTCATTCCCAGCACCCATCGAGATCAGTCCTCCCGATTTGTTGACCACTCCATAAACACTGCCCAGCCCGGAAACAGTGTCATTACCGCTGCCGGCCTCGAGCGTGGCGTTGTCGTTGACGATGGCCTCAGCAGCACCGGATGCCAATACTTGGTCAGCTCCAGCGCCAGCGTTAACTACGCCGTCGATGTTGGTCCAGCCGTCCGCGGCCGAAGCCACATCGGATCCACTGCTGAAGAGGAAGCCCTGAAGATCGGACATGGCCACTTCCAATATGGGACGCCCGAGTCGTAGTGACGGCCGGATGAGCAATCGCCTGATGCGGCAAAGGCGACCTGGCAGAGCGGCAAGGTGGCATCACTGCTGATCGACTGGCGCAGGCACCACCCGCTGAGACAGCCTCGGCCTGATGCCTGATCTTCAAGCGCCACTCACCGGCCGAAAACCGTTGGATCGGCGGCATCCCGGCGGAACAGGCCGTTGAGGTAGTGCTGGGCCACGGCCCGCTCCTTGCAGCCCTGCTGAAACAGAAACCCGGCCAGGGCCGACTGCACGAGGCGGTACTGGTCCCACTGGGGGTGGGCCTCGATGAACCCCGTCATCGCCTCATAGAGATCCTGCGGAAGCTCGTTCACGACGCTCACGTAGGCGGGGGCGTGGTCGGGGATCTGGCTCATTCGGTGGCATCGGCAAGACCCCATCAGGCCACGGCAGCCCCGCTTTCGTCAAAGCGGGCGACAGCGGGCAAGACCAGTGTGTCTCCCGATGGGAATCACTGCGATCACTGCCGTCTGCGGCAGCCAGATGGGCTGGGCCTCGGCGGTGAGGCGGGCCGGCGATGGCGGTCAAGGGGAGAGAGCTTTTCCCAGCCGCAGCGGCAGATGGGCCGCCGGGCGGCGGGTCTAGGGCGAGCAATCTGTGGAAAACAGGCCGTTTTCCGGGGAAAAACGAAGCTTTCGGGGGAAAACTCCATGGCTCAGCAGGGCTGATGGTTCGCGGCCGCCCGCTGCAGCAGTTGTGATCGCCCCCCTGATCGCACCCCTGCCCCCCTTGACGGATCTCCCCCTGCCGATCGGCCCGCGTTCAGCGTGCGGCCCGCGCCAGCAGCACCCGTTCGCTGGGACGACGCAGCTGCCGGGCCAGGCCCAACCGCTCCAGCAGCCAGATGAAGCGATACGTGGGGTCGGGCAGGGTCACCACCTGGCCGCCGCGCAGCGTGTAGCCCTGGCGCACCGAGCCCTGGAAGGCGTGGTGGAGGTTGTGCCAGCCCTCGCCCAGGGTGAGCAGGGCCACCCAGCGGTTGTTGCGGCTGGCGTCGCCAGTGGCGAAGGGCTGGTCGCCGGCCAGGTGGGCCACTGAATTCACGCTGGCCACACCGTGAAACAGCAGGGTGGTGCTGAGGCAGAAGGCACCCAACCACTCCCAGCCGCCGAGCTGCCACGACAGCCAGGCCAGCGCCAACGCCGGCAGCACGTGCAGCCGATCGATCAGCCGCAGCACCGGATCGGCCTCCACATGGGCCGGCAGGGCATCGGGATGAAAGCCGGGCGAGAGGAGCCAGCCCAGCTGGGAGCGCCAGAAGCCGCGCCAGCCGCCGTGGGGATGGAGCGGCGTGTGGGGATCACGCGTGGTGTCCACGTGGCGGTGGTGCTGCTGGTGATGGGCGGTCCACCAGCTCGGACCCATCTGGCCGGCCGACGCCGCCACCAGCGATCCCAGCCACCACACCAACCGCGGTGCCTGGTAGCTGCGGTGGGCGATCAGCCGGTGGTAGATGGCCGTGGTGGCCAACATCCGCAGCAGATAGAGCAGCACCGCCCAGAGCAGGGCCGCCCAGCCCAGGCCGGTGATCAGAAGCAGGGCGCAACCGAGATGGGCAAAACCGATGAACACCGGGCCAAGCCCATGAAGCCAGCGACGCGTGCTGGCGTCGAGACGGGCTGCCGAAGCGAGGAAGGCCAGAACAAGGTTTCAATTGATCACGCTAAAGCGCAGCCACCACGCAGCGCATGTGCAGCAAGTGACTGATTTCACGCTGGCCGGGGATGCCGATCCGCTCAGGCCAGCGCCATGGCCACGGCACGGCGCAGGCTGTCGAGGGCCAGCAGCAGGGCCATGCTGCGCACCAGCCACACCAGCAGCCGTTCACTGACGCGGTTCAACCGGGCCGCCGACCACTGGGCTCCCGCCGCCGCCGTGCCCCCGAGCACCAGGGCCAGGGGCCACAGCCCCCGCCCATCGGCCACAAACACCGGTGCCGCCACTGCGGCCGACACCAGCACCGCCAGGGTGCTGAGCCGGATCGCCTGGTGCACGGGCATCTGCAGCAAGCGCACCATCAACGGCACCATCAACAGCCCGCCGCCCAGGCCCAGCAACCCCGTGGAGGCCCCGGCCACCAGGCCCACAGCCGCCAGCGACACCAGCAGGCGCGGCGTCTCGCGCCAGGCCGGCGCGCCCTGGGCCTGGGGCCCCATCACCAGGGCCAGCACCAGATACATGGCGGCCTGCAGCGCCAGCATCCACTGGCCCGACCAGACCCGTCCCCACTGGCTGAACAGCAGTCCCGCCGCCCCTGCCCCCAGACCGATCGCCAGGCCGGCGCGCCAGGGCAGCTGACCGCTGCGCAGGTGGGCCCAGGTGCCCCCCAGGGTGGTGGGCACGATCGCCAGGGTGCTGGTGGCCAGGGCCTGGTGGGGGGCAAGCCCCAAGGCCAGGAGCAAGGGGGAGAACAGCAGTCCGCCGCCGATTCCCAGCAGGCCCGACAGCAAGCCCGCCAGCAGCCCCAGCGGCAGCAGGGGCAGCAGACTCCACAGCGTCAGCTGCATGCTGGCCGTCTATCCAGGTCCGCCCATTCTTGGCCCCGGCGTTCAGCGGTCGCCAGACAAGCCGTAGAAGCCGGCGGCTGGATCCAGGCCCAGATGCCCAGCACTGAGGATCCAGAGCTCGCGTGCCAGCGACTCGGAGCAGGCCTCCGGGCTCGGCTCGGTGGGGGCAAAACGCAGCCGTCCTGGCCCCAGCACCCGGTTGCTCCAGTAGTGGAAACCCGTGGCGTGCTGCAACGGATCCGAGGCCAGCCCCGCCAGCAGGGCTCCGGCCCGCTCAGGCGTTGCCGTGAGCCGCAGCAGATCCCGGGCCACCAGAGCAAACACCGCCTGGCCCAGGGGGTTGGTGCGGCGGCTCTCCCGGAAGAAGCCGCCGCTGCCGCGCGGAATCACCAGCCCGGGGCTCCAGGCCAGCACCGGGACCGGCCGGCCCAGCTCCCGCAGCCGCCGGTCCAGCTCCCGCGCCATCAGCAGATTGCAGAGTTTGCTGTCCTTGTAGGCCTTCTCGGCGTTGAACACGGCGCTGCCATCGAGCAGCACCGCCCCTGGCCCCTGGCGCAGTCCCGCCAGGGTGCCCAGCCCCGCGGGCTGGCCCACCCGGCCGCCGGGCGTGCTGGGGTCGTGCACCTCCGAAGCCGTGACCACCAGCCGCGGGGCCTCGCTCTCCAGCAGCAGCGGCAGCAGTCGCTGGAGCAGCGCCTGATGGGCCAGGTGGTTGACCGCCACGGTGAGCTCAAAGCCCTGGGCCGACCAGCGGGGCGCCGGGCTGCCGCTGTATTGCAGGCCGGCATTGAGCACCAGGGTGTCGATCGGCTCGCCGGCGGTGAGCAACCCTGCGGCGCAGTGCTCCACGCTGACCAGATCGGCCAGATCACAGATGGGGGTGTGCACGGCACGCCCCAGGCGCTGGCGCAGGCCGGCCGCCGCCGTCGCATCGCGACAGGGCAGGGTGAGCCGATGGCCGGCAGCCAGCAGCAGGCAGGCGGCGGCATGGCCGATGCCGGAGCTGCCGCCGGTGAGCACGATGTGGCGGCTGGCACTCATGCTGCTGGTTGCCTCCTGGCCGCGCGCTCCACAGCTGCCATTCTCCCGGCCTCGCCAGGGCCTTGGCGGATGGCACCAACGCCTGGCCGTCTCAGATGGCTCAGACGATTTGCGATTTGATGCGCGGCCATCTGGCTGGGGCGAGCCCTCCATAGGGTTGAACCAGCCTGGGGAGAGCCATGGCCACCCAACCGCCACTCACCGCGGCACAACTAACTGCAGCACCACTCACCGCGGCAACCCTCTCCGCGGCAACACCGCTGACCCGGGAGGAGTTGCTCGCACAGTTGCTGTTGCTCTGCAACGGCCCAGGCGAGCGGCGCGCCTTCGAGCGCTGGCCCGTGGACCTGCAGCTGGAAGCCTGGCTGCAGCTCGATGGGGAGACTGACCCGCCGATCCCAGTGGACCTGCTCGACCTCAGCAGCGGCGGCGTGCAGGTGGTGCTCGCTGGCCATCCCACAGTGTGGCCCGGGCGGGGCGGTGTGCTGATCACCGAGACCCGTGGCAGCGGTTGCGGCAGTCGCCGCGTTGCGTGTCGCTGGCAGCGGCCCCACCCGGAGCTGCCCCTCCGGCAGTGCCTGGGGCTGGCCTTTGCGGCCCCCGGCTGATCACGGCATGCTCCAAAGCTGGGGCAGGCGAGCTGAGCTCAGGTGGCATGGCCATCGGTGGCACGGCCATCAGTGGCACGGCCATCCGTGGGATCCAGCCGCTCGCCCAGCCAGGCCACAGGCAGCATCAGCAGCATCGGCAGGGCGCACACCAGCAGCTCCTGTCCGCCCAGGGGCGCGGTGCCGAAGAAGCGGTTCATCAGCGGCGTCTGGCTGAAGATCCACTGCACGGCCACGGTGCCCGCGATCCCCCAGAGCACGGCCGGTGCCTGGCACAGGGCCCGCCAGCCCTGGCGCGGCAGGGCCAGCAGACCATCGCGCAGCTGGCTGATGCTGGCCAGATACACCAGATAGGCCAACACCAGACCCTGCACGGCCATGGTGCGGGCCAGGGCCAGATCGCCACTGCGCTGCTCGCTCCAGAAGAACAGCCCGAAGATCAGCGCCCAGTTGAACAGCGACACCACCAGCACCCGCCGGATCAGGCCGCCGGTGAGCAGCGGCTGCTCGGGGGGCCGGGGCGGCTGGGCCATCAGCTGCGGGGCGATCGGCTCGAACGCCAGCGCGATCGACATCGTGAGCGAGGTGACCATGTTGAGCCAGAGCACCTGCAACGCCGTGACCGGCAGCGGCGTGCCCAGCACCGCCCCGAGCAGGATCGTCATCGAGGCACCGCCATTCACCGGCAGCACGAAGGCCAGGGTCTTGCGCAGGTTGAGGTACACACTGCGCCCCTCCTCCACCGCCGCCTCGATCGTGGCGAAGTTGTCGTCGGTGAGCAGCATGTCGGCCGCCTGGCGCGCCACCTCGGTGCCCCCCTCCCCCATGGCGATGCCGATGTCGGCCTGCTTGAGCGCCGGCGCGTCGTTGACGCCATCACCCGTCATCGCCACCACCTCGCCGTTGGCCTGCAGAGCCCGCACCAGCTCAAGCTTCTGGGCCGGCGCCACCCGGGCAAACACATCAACCCGCTCCACCAGCTCGGCCAGGGCGTCGGGGGTCAGTGCGGCCAGCTGACGGCCATCCACCGCCTCCAGCTCCTGGGTCTGCAGCGTTGGGCCGGCCAGCCCTGCGGAACGATCGACCGGTTTGCCGATGCCCATCTGGCGGGCGATGGCACGGGCCGTGTCGAGGTGGTCGCCGGTGATCATCTTCACGCGGATGCCGGCGGCCTGGCAGGCGGCCACGGCCCGGATCGCCTCCACACGCGGTGGATCGAGCATCCCCTGCAGGCCCAGGAAATCCAGGTTGGCCGCCACATGGTGATGCTCCAGCTGGTCGAGGCTGGGATCGGCCTGACCGATGGCAAAAGCCAGCACCCGCTCACCCTGCGCCGCCATCCTGGCCACGGCCGCTTCAATGGCACCGCGGTTGAGGGGCTGGGGCTGGCCGGCGGCATCGAGCTGGCGGCTGCAGCGCTGCAGCACCGCCTCCACCGAACCCTTCAGCAGGATCCGCTCACTGCCATGCAGGGTGGCCATGAACTGCTGTTCGGATTCAAACGGGATCGCATCGCGGCGCGGGTGTCGGTTGAGGGCCGCCTGGCGATCGATGCCGGCCGCATCGGCGGCCACCAGCAGTGCCGTTTCGGTGGGGTCGCCCACCAGTCCTTCCTGGCCGCTGGGCCGGGCATCGTTGCAGAGCAGTCCGGCCAGCAGGGTTTCCTGCAGGGCCGCGTTCAGCTGTCCCGTGGTGCCATCAGTGGTGCCAACAGTGGTGCCATCCCCGGGCCAGAGCTCCTCCACCGCCACCAGCGCCCCGCCGCCATAGAGATGCCGCACCGTCATCCGGTTCTGGGTGAGGGTGCCGGTCTTGTCGGAACAGATCACCGTGGTGCTGCCCAGCGCCTCCACCGCCGGCAGCTTGCGGACGATCGCCCGCCGCCGCGCCATCCGATTCACGCCGATCGCCAGGGTGATCGTGACGATCGCCGGCAACTCCTCCGGGATCGCACCCACCGCCAGGGCCACGGCCCCATCAAACATTTCCTCAGCGCCGCGGCCCCGCACCAACCCCACCAGGAAGGTGAGGCCCGCCAGCACCAGGATCGCCTTGAGCAGGGTGCGGCTGAAGCGCGTGAACTTGCGGGTGAGGGGCGTGGAGAGGTTCACCTGCTCCTGCAGGGAGGTGGAGATGCGACCCACCTCGGTGCCATCGCCGGTGGTCACCACCATCCCCAGGGCCACCCCGGCGGTGACAAAACTGCCGGCATAGGCCATGCCGATGCGCTCGGCCAGGGGGGCCTCCAGCTCCACGGCGGTGGTGCCCTTGGCCACCGGCAACGATTCACCGGTGAGCGCCGATTCATCGGTGTGGAGGTTGCGGCTCTGCAGCAACCGCAGATCGGCCGGCACCCGGGCGCCCGCTTCCAGCAGCACCAGATCCCCCGGCACCAGGCGCTCGGAGGGCAGCCGCTGCCGCACCCCGTCGCGCATCCCCTCCACCTCTGTGCGCACCGCGCGGGAGAGAGCGGCGATGGCGCTTTCGGCCTTGCTCTCCTGCACGAAGCCGATCACGGCATTGATCACCGTGACACTCCAGATCACCAGAGCATCACGGGTGTCACCGAGCAGCAGCTTCACCCCGCCCACCACCAGGAGGGTGATCAGCAGCGGGTTGTTGAACTGCAGCAGAAACTTGAGCCAGCCGGCCTGGCCGCCGCGGTCGGTGAGCGTGTTGGGGCCGAGCTGGTGCAGGCGCCGCTGGGCCTCAGCCGAGCTCAGGCCGTTGCCGGCATCGCTCTGCAGAGCCGCCACCACTGCTGCGCAGGGCTGGGCATGGGCAGCAGACAACGGCGGCATGGCAAAAGCGCAGCGCTCAGCACCAACCCTGGCGCGTTTCCAGCTGCTCAGCCGAGGCTGGCGGCCCGATTCGCCAGGGCGCTGCTCAGGGCGGCATCCACGGCAACCAGCCGCTCCAGCACCAACTGCACGTCGAGCGCGGTGAGTTCACCGTCGGCGCTCCACTTCATGCAGGTGCGCCCCAGGCAGGTGGGTTCCGCCTGGGCATCAGCGCCGGCTGGGGGCTGGAGCGGGGGCTGGAGCGGGGGCTGGATCTGGGCCATGGCTGGCCCTCCTTCTGTTCTGAAACCAGAATAAAAAGGAGGCGTGCGCCCCAATACCCCCTTTCGGGAGCAGTTGCAAGTAGTGGTCTTAGGGTCAACACCCGGAAGCCCGTCAAGCCGATGAGCAAGCCAGTCCTGCCCCCGGAGCTCTACATCAACCGGGAACTGAGCTGGCTGCAGTTCAATCGGCGGGTGCTGGCCCAGGCACTGGATGAGCGCACGCCTCTGCTGGAACAGGCGAAGTTCAGCGCCATCTTCAGCAACAACCTCGACGAATTCTTCATGGTTCGCGTGGCCTCGCTGAAGTCGCAGCTGGAGGCGGGCGTGAGCGAACTGAGCGACGACGGGCGCACCCCCCGCCAGCAGCTCGATGCCATCCAGGAGGAACTGCGCCCCCTGCTCAGCCTGCAGCAGCAGCACTACCGCCATTTCCTCAAACCCCACCTGGCGGAATACGGCGTGCAGCTGCTCGACTACCGCCAACTCAACGCCGCGCAGAAGAACTGGGCCGACGACTACTTCCGTCGCGCCATCTTTCCGGTGCTCACGCCACTGGCCGTGGATCCGGCCCACCCGTTCCCGTTCATGAGCAACCTCAGCCTCAACGTGGCGGCTGAGATCAGTGATCCCGACACCGGCCAGCAGCAGTTTGCCCGCATCAAGGTGCCGCAGAAGATTCTGCCGCGCTTCGTGCAACTGCCTGCGGAGCTGAGTACTCAGGAACCCAGGCCGGTGTTTGTGGCGGTGCCGCTCGAGCAGCTGGTGGCCTTCAACCTGCAGCTGCTCTTTCCCGGCATGACCGTGGAGGGCCACTACTTCTTCCGGGTCACCCGCGATGCCGACCTGGAACTGCGCGACCTGGAAGCCGACGACCTGATGGAGTCGCTGCAGGAGGGGCTGCGCAAGCGCCGGCTGGGCGGCGAGGTGGTGCGGCTGGAGGTGGCCGACGAGATGCCCGAGCGCGTGATCCAGCAGCTGATCGAAGGCACCGGCGTGGAATCCGCCGACCTCTACCGGATCAATGGCCCCCTGGGTCTCGACGACCTGATGGGACTGCTGGCCATTTCCCTGCCCAGCCTCAAGGACAAGCCCTACACCGGCCGCACCAGCAAGGCCCTGGCCCGCGCCCAGCGCAGTCAGCTGCAGGACGGCTCGATCAAGGAAGAGGAATTCGAGAGCATCTTCCGAGTGCTGCGCCAGCGCGATGTGCTGCTGCACCACCCCTTCGATCTGTTTGCCACCTCGGTGGAGGAATTTCTCAACCAGGCCGCCGACGATCGGGATGTGCTGGCGATCAAGATGACGCTCTACCGCACCAGCAAGGGCTCACCGATCATCGCCGCCCTGATCCGCGCCGCCGAGAAGGGCAAACAGGTGATGGCCCTGGTGGAACTGAAGGCCCGCTTCGATGAAGACAGCAACATCCAGTGGGCCCGCCAGCTGGAGAGCGCGGGCGTGCATGTGGTGTATGGCGTGCTGGGGCTGAAGACCCACACCAAGGTGATGCTGGTGGTGCGGCGTGAGAAACAGAATCTGCGTACCTATGTGCACATCGGCACTGGCAACTACAACTCCAAGACCTCGAGCCTTTACACCGACTACGGCCTGCTCAGCTGCCGCCCCGAGCTGGGAGCCGATCTGGTCGAATTGTTCAACTACCTCACCGGTTTCTCCAAACAGCAGAGCTTCCGCA
>JBILDP010000233.1:0-3336 GCA_044352535.1 Prochlorococcaceae cyanobacterium | reverse complement strand
CCGTAGCCCAGCACCAGGGCCACCTTGCCAGCCACCATCACGTCGGTGGCGCGCTTGATGCTATCCACGAGCGACTCGCGGCAGCCATAGAGGTTGTCGAACTTGCTCTTCGTCACCGAGTCGTTGACGTTGATCGCCGGGAAGGGCAGTTCGCCGCTCTTCTGCAGCTGATACAGGCGGGCCACACCCGTGGTGGTTTCTTCGGTGACGCCCTGGATCTGGGCCTTGATGCGGGAATAGAAGCCGGGCTGGGCCGCCAGCTTCTGGCGGATGCTGTTGAAGAGGGCGGTCTCCTCCTCGTTGGAGGGGTTGTCGAGCACCGAAGGATCGCTCTCGGCCCGGGTGCCCAGGATCACCAGACCGGTGGCATCGCCACCGTCGTCGAGGATCATGTTGGGGGTGCCGCCATCGCCCCACTCGAGGATGCGGTGGGTGAAGGCCCAGTACTCATCCAGGGTTTCGCCCTTGTAGGCGAACACGGGAATGCCGGCGGCGGCGATGGCGGCGGCGGCGTGGTCCTGGGTGGAGAAGATGTTGCAGCTGGCCCAGCGCACCTCGGCACCGAGGGCCACCAGGGTTTCGATCAGAACGGCGGTCTGAATCGTCATGTGCAGGGAACCCGCGATGCGGGCGCCCTTGAGGGGCTGCTCAGCGCCGTAACGGGCACGCAGGGCCATCAGGCCCGGCATCTCGGTTTCGGCGATCGCGATCTCCTTGCGGCCGAAATCGGCCTGGCCGAGATCGGCGATCACGTAGGTGCTGGTGCTCTGCAGCACAGGTGCAGAGGCCGTTGAGGCGGGGGTGGCCACCATGGATGGATTCTTCAAGAACTAGAAATATCTGCAGAGACGCCGAGGCTTCGGGCTCGCTTGGTGGGCAATCTACAGAGCTCAGAACGGCATCCGCTGGCCGATGCCGCGGCCACCCGGGCCCTGGGGGCGACCCTGGCGGAGCGGCTGCTGACCGCGGCCGAGGGCCCGCCGCTGCTGCTGCTGCAGGGGGATCTGGGCGCCGGCAAGACCTGCCTGGTGCAGGGGCTGGCTGCCGCGCTCGGCATCGAGGAGCCGATCACCAGCCCCACCTTCGCCCTGGCCCAGCACTACGAAGGCCGCCTGGGCGACGGCCGCCGCACAGCCCTGGTGCACCTCGATCTCTACCGACTGGAGCAGCCGGCCGCCGCCGATGAACTGCTGGCCCAGGAAGAGGAGGAGGCGAGGGAGCTCGGCGCCCTGCTGGCCGTGGAGTGGCCCGAGCGTCTCAGCCGGTTGCCGGCCGGTGCCTGGCTACTGAAGCTGCAGCACGCCGATCCCCACAATCCCGGCGCAGGCCGCGTGGCCCACCTCAGCGCCACCTGATGCAGAACGGGCATCAGTTCGTAGCCTGGAGCCACACGGGCGGTGCCCATGCAAGACGCGTCGATCCTCAGCCACAGCATCGGCGACGACTTCATCGGATGCTTCGAAACCAACCACCGGCCCCAGGCCCTCGAGCAGTTTTTCGCCTACCTGGAGAGCAACGGGCTGGTGGTGGAGCGCCAGCAGGGGCGGGAGGAGGTGCGCGACAAGCAGGCCCTGCTCAATCGCGTGGCGCCCCGCTTTTTCAAAGATCGCCTGATCGCTCCCATCTACCACCACTATTCCACGCTCTGCGATCAGGCACTCAACCTCTATTTCGATCGCTATCCAATCCTTCGATCAGGGCGCTACTTCCACCTCAATTGCAAGTTTCAGCGCACCCGACCAGGCGAGGGATTCCATGACTGGCACTTCGAAAATGGAGGCGATGTGCCCTACCGCAAACTCGTCACCATGCTCTACCTCAACACGGTGGAAGAGGGCGGTGAAACGGAATTTCTCTACCTACACCGGCGCATCCAACCGGTCCAGGGGCGTCTGCTGATCTTCCCGGCGGGATTCACCCACACCCATCGGGGCAACCCGCCACTGCGGGGAGAGAAATACATCCTCACCTCCTGGCTTGAAGAATTCCCCTGAACCCACCGTGCCGGCCAGTCCGGCCGATCCAGTGGGCACGATCAGCCGGATGCGCTCCGCCATGGCACGGGGCGACTGGGCCAGTGCCATCGCCGCCGCCGAAGCCTGGCGCCAGGCCGGTGGACACGACTGGCGGGTGAACCTCAATCTGGCCGTATGCCGCAGCCGCGCCCGCCAGGGCCGCGAGGCCGACTGGCTGACCCTGATCCAGGAGGCCCTCAGCGCGAGCAACCATGCCACGCCGGCCGTGCTGGGGGCCGCGGAAGTTCTGGGGGTCACGGGTCACTGGGAGCAGGCGCTGGGGCTGCTGGCCGCTCTGGAGCGGCGCTGTCCGCAGCCACTGCCGTGGCAGGCGCTGCAGCTGCGCAGTGGGATGCTCGCCCGTCTGGGCAACGTGCCGGCGGGGCTGGCAGCGCTGGCGAGCTGGCCGGCGCCGGCGCGCGACTGGCGCTGGCGGATGGCAAAGGCCGACGTGCACGTGCAGGCGGGCCAGTGGCGGGATGCTGAGGCGCTCTACCGCGCGGTTCTGAGCGAGCGGCCCGGCCAGGCGGAAGCCCACCTCAACCTCGCTCTGACCCTGCTGAGTCAGCGGCGCTGCCTCGAGGCCTGGCCCCACTATGAATGGCGCCAGGGCAACCCCAGGCTCGACGCCGGCGGTGTCCCCCGGCGTCTGCCTGCACTGGATGCACTGGCCGAACGCGACGTGGTGGTGATCGGCGAACAGGGGGTGGGCGACCAGGTGATGGCCAGCCGCTATCTCCGACCCCTGGCCGCGTTGTGCCGCAGCCTCAGCGTGGCACCGGCGCCCCGGCTGGCCTCACTGCTTCGGCGCAGCCTGCCAAACGCCGTGACGGTGGTGGAGTCCGGCGCCGCCCCTCCCCCGGGAACGGAAGTGATCGGCATGGCCAGCCTGCCCCTGCTGTTCTGGCCTGACCTCGGGCAGGCCCCGGTGGAATCGCTGGGATACCTGCGGCCGGATCCCCAGCGCGTCGAAGCCTGGCGAGCCCGGTTGTCTGGCTGTCCGGCCAGGCTGCAACTGGGAATCGGCTGGCTCGGTGGCGTCACCGGCGCCGAGCGCCGTGAGCGGGCACTGGCCCCCAGCGACCTCCAGGCCCTCGGCCGCTGGCCGGAGACGCAGTGGGTCGATCTGCAGTTCCTGCCCTCAGACAGCGCTGCCCTGGCGGCGGTGAGCACCGGAGCGGGATTCCATCGCCTCGGCGAACCGGGAGCCGATCTGGACGACACGCTCGCCCTGATCAAGTGCCTCGATGGCGTGATCACGACCCGGCAGACCGTGGCCCACCTGGCTGGGGCGGTGGGGTGCCGCGGGCAGGTGCTGGTT
>JBILDP010000232.1:0-3345 GCA_044352535.1 Prochlorococcaceae cyanobacterium | reverse complement strand
GAGCGCCTGAAGAAGCAGGTGCGCACCAGCAAGGAAGCCCAGGCCGAGGATGCCGCCCTGGAGCGCATCCAGGCGGTGCTGGAGGCCGGTGGCGCCGCCCGCAGCGTGGCCCTCAGCGAGGAGGAGGAGGCGATGGTGAAGCCGTTGGGCCTGCTCACCGCCAAGCCGATCATCTACGCCACCAACGTGAGCGAAGACGATCTGGCCTCGGGCAACGCCTACTGCGAGGAAGTGGCGGCCCTGGCGGAGAAGGAAGGGGCCGGCACGGTGCGCATCAGCGCCCAGGTGGAAGCGGAGCTGATCGAGCTGCCCGAGGAAGACCGCGCCGAGTTTCTGGCCGGCCTGGGCGTGGAGGAGGGCGGCCTGCAGAGCCTGATCCGCGCCACCTATGCCCTGCTGGGGCTGCGCACTTACTTCACCACCGGCGAGAAGGAAACCCGCGCCTGGACCATCCGGGCCGGCATGACCGCCCCTCAGGCCGCCGGGGTGATCCACACCGACTTCGAGCGCGGCTTCATCCGCGCCCAGACCATCGGCACCCAGCAGCTGCTGGAGGCGGGTTCCCTGGCCGAGGCCCGCAACAAGGGCTGGCTGCGCGCTGAGGGCAAGGAGTACGTGGTGGAGGAGGGCGACGTGATGGAGTTCCTGTTCAACGTGTAACCCGCCTCGGCGGGTGAACAGCTTCTCGGAGTAGCCAGTCTCCGCAGCCGCTGCGGCCGGGCTACAGCGCAGCGCGGCTATTCATTGCGTGGTTTTAGGTATTGGGTGGCTGCATTTTTGCTGCGTAAATAGCTGTGGCACTGCGGGGGTGGGCCGGGCCATGGCTGCTGACGCTGCGCTGCGGCATGGGGCCGTGACCCTGATGGCCTGGCCCGCCAGTGAAGCCTTCGCGGTGGGCTGGCTGCAGCGCGAGAGCCAGGCCTGCCTGCTGGTGCCGCTGCCCGCAGCCGGGCCCGGGGCCATCCGCTACTGGCCCCCGAGCGATGTGGGCCTGCTTCCGGCTGAGTCGCAGGGTGCAGGCACGCTGGTGGCCTTCAGCCTGGCGGCCCTGCAGAGCCATGGACAGGCGGTGGCCCTGGAGACTGGCGCCCCCGATCGCCTCCATCCGGCACTGCTGTGCCCCCAGGTGGTGCCGTTGCTCAGGCCGCGGCAGCGGTTTGTGGGGCAGGCACTCACCAGTGCGGTGGCCCTGATCCACCAGGCCGCTGGCTTCGGTGCGGCCCCCCTGCTGTCGACCCTCGCCCTCGACGCCCTGGTGCTGCGCAGCCTGGTGCTGCTGCTGCTGCCCGATCCGGCCGAGCCCGCCGCCAGTGCCGCCGCGACCACGCTGCACCAGGCCGTGGATCAGGCGATGGCCTGGATGCTGGCCCGGCTGGATCACCCCATCAGCCTGGCGGATCTGGAGCGGGAGATCGGCTACAGCCGCCGCTCGCTGCAGCTGGGGTTCCGGCAGCGGGTGGGCTGCGGGCCGATTCAGTGGCTGCGCCGCCAGCGGCTCAGCCTGGCCCACGAGCGGATCACCACCATGGCCGGAATGTTGCGCCAGGGGGCCCTCACGCTCACCGCGGTGGCCCGGCAGTGCGGCTACAGCAATCTCGCCTCGTTTAGCCGCGACTTCTCCTCCCTCTATGGCTATCCGCCATCGCAGCTGCTGCGGCAGGCTTGAAGTGCTTCAGAATCGGTGCCAAGCACCAGCCGTGCCATGACAGCCCCACAGCCCAGCCCCTCCCCCAACGGCGCCGCCGCTGAGCCGGCGACGGCTGGCGCTGCCGAGGGCCATCCCCACGACGGCTCCCACGACTTCGAGGTGCAGAAGCAGGTGCACCAGCAGATCCGCAACGATCCCGACTACGACGACTGGGAATACGGCACCGAGCCCCTGCCCCACGAAGCCTGGGTTCAGCGGGGCTGAGCATCGGCTGCGGCGCCACTGCCGCCACTGCCGCCACTGCCGCCCCTGCCGCCACTGCCTCCGAGCTGACCTCCGAGCTGACCTCCGAGCTGGCGCAGCAGCGGCAGGCCGAGCAGACACAGGGCGCTCATCGCCAGCCACAGCACGCTGCCGTGGCCGTGGCTGTCGAGGGCGCGGCCGGCCAGCAGCGGCGCTGAGAAGGCGCTCAGGGCAAAGCACTGGGAAAACAGGGCCATCGCCAGGCCCTGGTGTTCACTCGGGGTGACCTCGATCACCGCCTCGGTGGCGATCGGCAGAAAGGCCGCCTGGCCCAGGGCCAGCGGCAGCTGGGCCAGCACCACCAGCACCACCCCCTGGCTGAGCAGCGCCGAGCCGGCCAGCAGGGCGGTGCCCAGGGCGAAGCACAGCAGGCTGAGCCCCAGGCCCTGGGCCACCGGACGCCGGGCCAGGGCCTGCCCCACGGGCCACTGCAGCAGCACCAGCAGTCCCAGTTGCAGGCCGATCAGCAGGGCGCCCACCGACTGGGGCAGGGCCTGGCGCTCCAGCCCGCCGCGCACCAGATCCAGGGGCAGGGCGCTCTGCATCAGCGCCGGCAGGGCGGTGGCCAGCAGGGTGATCGCCAGCAGGGGCAGCAGGGGCCGCAGCCAGCGACCCCAGGGCGTGGGCCTGGTGCCGCTGGCGGTGCGGTGCGGGTTGGGCAGCGGGCGCAGCAACAGCAGCATCGCCATCACCACCAGACAGCCCATGTCGACCACATAGATGCCCCGCAACCAGCCGCCGCTGGCCAGCAGGGCCCCCACCAGGGCCCCCGTGGCGATGCCGGCCGCATCGGCGCTGCGCGCCAGGGCGTAGCCGCGGGCCGAGGGAAACGCACGCTCCTCTGGCGGCACAGGGGCCACGGCGCCGCCGCAGCTGAGCGGCACCGCCAGCTCGATCGCCGGCCAGTAGAGCCCCATGGCCAGCCCCAGCAGCAGCTGGCCCTGCAGGTAGCCGGGAAAGGCGGTGGCCCCGAAGAGGTGGCTGTCGCCGGCGAGGGCCGAGAGGACAGCCAGCAGCACCGGCAGCGAGCAGTTCAGGCCCCGGTCGAGCAGCAGCCCACTGATCAGCCGGCCAGCGGTGCCGGCCAGGGCCGCCAGGGCCACGCCCAGGGTCACGCTGCTGGCCGTGAAGGCCTGCTGGTGAAACACCAGCGGCGTGAGGTAGAGCACCCCGCCCGCCCCGATCGAGCCCACCAGGCGGAGCAGGGCCAGTTCGCGCAGTGGCGCGGGAAACTGGAGCCACCAGGTGCCCTGTCTGGCCCTGGACCGTGTGTGTGCCAAACCGCTTTTGCCGCCTTGCCGCTGCGCTGGTCAGTTTGCTGCTGGCCGTGCCGTCGCTGCCGCCGCCGCTGCGGGCTGCCCAGCAGCTGGAGGTGGAGCTCGACGGCCTGCGGG
>JBILDP010000231.1:0-3346 GCA_044352535.1 Prochlorococcaceae cyanobacterium | reverse complement strand
TCTGCAGCGGGCCCTGGCCGCCACCGTGGTGCCCGACTGCTCGTTTGAGGGCTGCAGCAGCTGCGGCGTCTGCGGCCCCGAGCTGGGCCACAACGTGGTGATTCCGCCGCCACAGATCCCTCCTGCCCTGCCCCAGCGGCCCCCGGCCAGCGAGCGGGTGTGCCGGTTGCGCATGGGTTTCGCCAAGACCGGCGCCCTGGCCCTGATCAGCCACCTCGATCTGCTGCGGCTGCTGGAGCGGGCCCTGCGCCGCACCGGCCTGCCCGTGAGCTTCACCGGCGGTTTCCATCCGCTGCCCCGCCTGCAGCTGGCCCTCCCCCTGCCCCTGGGTGTGGAGGGCACGGGCGAGTGGCTCGATCTGGAGTTCACCGAGGCGGTGGATCCAGCCCTGGTGCGCACGCGCCTGCAGCCCCAGCTGCCTCCCGGCCTGCAGTTGCTCTCGGCAGCGGTGGTGCCCACCTTCGGCCCCAGCCTCAGCCAGGAGCTGGCGGCGGCCCGCTGGCGCTTCAGGCTGCTGCCACAGGCCTTTGCTCCTACGCCGGAGCGCTGGCAGGTGGCCCTCGACGCCCTGCTGGCCGCGGAAACCCTGGTGTGGCACGACACCGACAAGAAGGGGCGACCGCGCCAGCGCGACTGCCGCGCCGATCTGCTGGGTCTGGAGCTGCTGGCGCTGGAGTCTTCCGGCTCCATCACCCTGCAGCTGCAGGCTGCAATCGATTCCGCTGGCCGAAGCATCCGTCCCGAGCAGGTGGGCCACTGGTTGGCAGAGCGGCTGGATGGGGCATTGATGCTGCAGCGCGTGCGCAGGGAGGCCCTGCTGTTAAAGCCGTGCTAGCTTCCGGCCAAGGCGATAGACGTTTTGCCTTCGAGCTTTACGCCGCACTTCCGCAGCGACCCGGCTTCAGCAGCGCAAACACGATTCGAGTTTTGGCTCCACGCCAACACTCCATGGGAACTCTCCCCAATTCGCCCCACTGCTTCCCAAACCTCATCCGCACCCTGATCACTTCCCGTGATCGCGTGCCCCGCGCAGATCATCTGCCGCTGAGTAGAGCCACCTGATTTCCCAGTTCCGGCACCGGAGCAGTTTTCGCAGCTTGATTTCCGGCAGCCCCGGCCCCTCCTGAGCCTGGCTCTGCCCCCCCACAAGTCTTTCCCGGCAGGGCCCCAGGCGGTCCAGCCTCCTCCCCTATGCCCCAGCAGATCGTCATTGCCGAGCAACTGCGGATCGCCGCGGTTCTCCACGACGAGCGCGTTGATCAGTTGGTGGTGGCCCAGGGCCGCTATCAGATTGGTGATGTCTATCTCGGCACCGTTGAAAACGTGTTGCCTGGGATTGATGCGGCGTTCGTCAACATTGGTGAGAGCGAAAAGAACGGTTTCATTCACATCACTGACCTGGGCCCCCTGCGACTGAGGAAGGGCGCGGCAGGCATCACCGAACTGCTGGAACCCAGGCAGAAGGTGCTGGTTCAGGTGATGAAGGAGCCCACCGGCACCAAGGGCCCCCGGCTCACCGGCAACCTCACCCTGCCAGGTCGCTTCCTGGTGCTTCAGCCCCACGGCCAGGGGGTGAACATCTCCCGCCGGATCAATGGCGAAAACGAGCGCAATCGGCTCAGGGCCCTGGGCGTGCTGATCAAGCCCCCCGGTGCCGGCCTGCTGATCCGCACCGAGGCGGAAGGGGTGAGCGAGGAGATGCTGATCGATGACCTCGAGTCACTGCTGCGCCAGTGGGAGAGCATCCAGACCGCTGCCGAGAGCGCCAATCCGCCGGTGCTGCTCAACCGCGACGAAGACTTCGTGCACCGGGTGCTGCGCGACCTCTATTCACCCGAGCTGGTGCGGGTGGTGGTGGACACCCCCGAGGCGGTGGCCCGGGCCAACGCCTTCCTCGGCCACGACCACGCCAATGTGCTGGTTGAGGCCCACAGCGAGCCCACCGAGATCCTTGAGCATTTCAAGGTCAACGCGGCGATCCGCGATGCCCTCAAGCCACGGGTGGATCTGCCCTCCGGGGGCTACGTGATCATCGAGCCCACCGAGGCGCTCACGGTGATCGATGTGAACTCCGGATCGTTCACCCGCTCCGCAAATGCCCGTGAAACGGTGTTGTGGACAAACTGCGAAGCAGGGGTTGAAATTGCCCGCCAGCTGAAGCTGCGCAACATCGGTGGTGTGGTGATCGTCGATTTCATCGACATGGATTCCCGCCGCGACCAGCTGCAGGTGCTGGAGCATTTCACCCAGGCACTGCGCGACGATGCCGCCCGGCCCCAGATCGCCCAGCTCACCGAACTGGGTCTGGTGGAACTCACTCGTAAGCGCCAGGGCCAGAACATCTACGAGCTCTTCGGTCGTGCCTGCCCCAGTTGCGGTGGTCTTGGGCATGTGGCCGTTCTGCCCGGGAAAGACACCCTCCAGCCTCTGGCCACCACCGCAGGCCTCGTGCGCTCGGCCGCTTCCGCCCGTGCTGAGGTGCTCGCTCCTGGCGCAGCCGTTGAGGCAGGTGGTCGACGTCGCCGTGGTGGCCGCGGCCGTGGCAGTGCCGTTTCTGGGCTGAGCATCGATGGGCTGGAGAGCCCAGCCGCCGAGGTGGAGAGCCCGATCACCACCGGCCTCGCCAGCGAGCCGGCATCTGCCGGTCGCCGCTCTGAGCCTGAGCTTGTGGCTGTGCCGATGGACGACACCCAGGAGCAGGTCTTTGGCTGGATGGGTGTCAGTCCCCTGCTGCTGCTGCCTGAACCCCCCAGTGCCGACAACCTCGTGGTGCGGGTGGTGCGGCCTGGCCAGGATCCCGATGCTGTGCTCGAAGAGGCCCGCCAGCAGCTGACCGCCAGCGGTGGCCGTCGTCGTCGTCGTGGTGGCCGTGGCGGAGCCGTTGGCTCCGGCAATGGCCGGGCATCAACCGTCGAGGAGCCCCTGCGCCACGAGCCCACCCCTGCCCTGGTGGAGATCACGCCCCTGCCGCTGCTGGAGCCAGAGCCGGTGATCACCGTCACCGTGCCCAGCAGCCCGCCACCTCCACCGGTCGCCGTGGCTGCCGCCGAGTCGGATCGGGTGTCTGCCCCCGCTGAGCCGGAGATTGAGGAGCCCCGCCGCCGCCGTCGCCGCTCTTCCGCGCCTGCGAGCTGAGCGTTGACGGCTGGCCGGATCGATCCTTGGCAGGGCCGGAATCCGGCCCGCTGCGCCGGGGTGGATGAGGTTGGCCGGGGGTGCCTGTTTGGCCCGGTGTTCGCTGGGGCGGTCGTGTTGTCGGAAGCCAGCCTGGCCCCCCTGGCGGCCCAGGGGCTTACGGACAGCAAGAAGCTCACGGCCCGCCGTCGTGCTGTGCTGGTGCCCCAAA